>JALZUX010000680.1 GCA_023301405.1 Granulosicoccaceae bacterium
GCTCAACAATACCAACGAACTACAACGCACCGAACCCCTATACTTCACCAACAATGATTTAGCTCTATTGGTAAAGCATCAAACCAACCCCTTGCTTACAGACGGACCCACTTGCACCAAACAATAGCCTTAGGCCACACTTGCCGCTACGCCCATCAACTCTGATTAGCCTCTAACACTGCCAATAAATCTATTTCCTTGATTGGGCGTTTTCTAGCAACAACTCAAGTGCATTGATCTTATTATCGCGTAGCGCCAACTCTGCGGACAGTGTTGTTAGGTCTTTTGAATCTCCATACTGCGACAATGATTTTTGTAGCGTTTCTATCATTCTGTCCCTAACGGCAATTGCTTCATTTAAGTTTTCTGTATCAACGGCAATATCACTAGTAGTGGATGTCACCACGCTAGCTTTTTCCCTGACGACCTGATCCAGGTCTGCGATGCGGCGATTAGCGCCCTGAAGTCTAGCCTCAAGATCGCGAACCCTGTTGGCTTGTTGGCGGGATTGTGATTCGTCAGTGGGCACACTTTTACCGCGGCTAAACTGGCTAAGCTCGAGTCTGGAACTCTTAAGCTCAGCAGACAAAGTATCGATACGCTTTTTAGCGATTATTAATTCATTTTCCGCACTTCGCGGGTTATTCGCACCGCCTCTGACTGCGGCACTTTTACCCACCGCCCCACTGGCAGTTTGCAAGCGATCAGAAAGTTCTGCATTACGTGCACGAAGATTATCAGCATCAGTTTTCAGTCTGGTGGTGTTTCTTCTAAGAGCACTTAGTGTTTCCGCATCTACACGGCTTCGACGCCACCGCCAGAAAAGCCAGCCGACCAATAAACCACCCAGAAAAGCCACCAATAAAGGCAAAAATATATCCCACAACACCCACAACATAACTGTCCCCTTTAAAATTCAAAAGTACTTCACTGATCAATAGATTTTTTAACAACCTTCAGTTCCGCCAAGCGGTTGGCAAGCGGTCAGAAGTTTTAACTTTAAGCACAGGCTGATTAGCGCTGTCATTTTTTTGCTCCACCATACCGCCACCGAGCGTACTCAATGTTGCAGCATCAACAGGGCTACGGCGCCACCGCCAGAATAACCAACCAACGAATATCCCGCCCATAAAAGCAATCAGCAAAGGCAATAATATATCCCACAACACCCACAGCATAACCGTCCCCGGAAGTATTCCAATACAACACTTTTTTATTAGTACCCATCAGGACACAGATCGCCACGGCGACCCGTTCAGGCACGTTTCCTTTTAATCGATCACATAGTGGTGCTTATGTGATGACCCGATTTCCAATAAATAATAAGCCCACGCGCAGAGATAAAATAGCAAACATAGTGACAACCTCACTACGTCGGTACGGATGAGCATAAATTTAATGGCCTTCCTGTGCTCAACCTATATTTATTCGGAACTATTTTTTGCCACCATCAACAAACCCCTGCCCAACGCTGGTGGCAAACACGAAGCTTATCGTTTAAAACTACTACGAGCAGAAAACTCTACACGTCGATTTTGTTTTTTACCGACCTCGGTCTCATTACTGGCAATGGGCACACCCTCACCAAACCCCAACGACCGAAGCCTCGGTAGGTCTATTCCACTAATTTCAAGGTATTCACGAACAGAGCTAGCCCGATCCAGACTAAGTTGTTCGTTATCTATACTTGCACCACTGCTGTCAGTGTGTCCCGCTATTACAACAACAGGACGCTGATAACGGTTCATTGCGTCTACGACTTTGTCTAGTGTTTGCTTGGCATCAAAGTCGAGCTCGGACACAGCGGATTCAAAAACAACATTTTCTTTTATTTCTTCCGCCAGCTGATCAAGCTCTTCTTGTAATAGACTAACTTCACGATCAAGTGATATCCGCTGTGACTCAATGGTGCCATCTACATTCAAACCATTAGCACTCGCGGCTTCACGCAATTCGTGCAAACGAGTGGAGTCTTCTTCAAACTCAACCAAAGCGTCTAGATCGAAGTCACTCACACTGATACGCGCCCGAGCCTCCACTGTCGTTGGAAAGGTGTTGATCGCCGACACCAGGAAGTCTATTCGATCATCGGCCAGTGCGGTTTCGCCATCGCCAACCACCACAGTAATCTGATTATCAACCAGTGACTCACCAACAATGGCAGCAGCAGAGTCTTGTAACCGTTGTCTTTGCTCGTCACTAATGACCACCCCGGATAAAACAATTCGGTCAGCTGTTTTCGTGGCGCTTACATCCATAACGCCACCTGGTGCGCTTTTCTTAGCGATTATGTCACCGCTGATCACCAGACCAATATCTCCGGCACTACCGCGACGGCGCAGCAATTCGTCTACCTGATTTTCATCATCAACCGTGGCATTGAAGCTTAAATCTGTGGCAGACAACGAAGCGTCAGCCGAAGTCGCCTTATCAAGGCCCGCCAACGAAGTCGCAAAACTTTCGACACGTTCATCTGCGCCGGGTATGGATTCTTGTAAGCCCGAAACCTCAATTTGAGACACAACGTTTTGTGCACCAACCGCGCTGATCGCAGCTTGATTAAGGCGTTGACGATGTAAGTCGCTTAGCACAGATCCGGTAAGTGTTATCTTGCCGTCAGTGAGTACTGCGTTAACATCAATAGTACCTTTTACAGTAGAGGACTCTGGCAGAACCGCTACGGTGGTAAGCATAAGCTCTATATCGCGAATTCCATTGTTGTCTGTATTTCGCAAAATATTTACTATTTTTTGCTCGCCCACATTGGCGGGCACCTCGCCGGTTAACAGTAAATTTCTATACGACCACTGAAAATCCAGATTATCCAGACTGACACCCGCTGTTGCTAAGTCACCGCGCGCACTCTTATCTAACCGATTTTCAAAATGACGCACTCCCCAATAACCAGTAGCACCAGCGATCAGTCCCATAAGACAAAAAGCGGCCAGTAGTATATTTCTATTTTTCCACGGCCATTGTTTGCCCCGACCGGGTGGTACAAAGGCAGCCCATCTACGCTGACTTGAATTTATGGCATGTTCGGGGGGCATTTGACGCTCCGCTGCGGAATTATTTTTTGGTCTTATTGTGAATTTTTTTGCATAAGTCATGGAATGTCACAACCTCTGCTTGTTCACGCGTTTTTGTTACTTTAGTGTAGTGTTTGTTTGATAACCTGCTATCCAGAAAATAAATTTCAGAGGCACTCCACAAAGGCACTTACCACCCCGTAGATTTTACAATCTGGAGCGTAAAAATCCTATAGGTACCTGTCTCGATTAGTGCTAGCTGGTTATACATAAAGCTGACAATAATTTGACTATATGCCAAAGCAAGTACTGTTAATAAGTAAGTGTAGCCGACTTACCGTGTTTCGCTCTTACCCTGACTGTGAACTAGCGTGTCAATTAGGATTTATTGGCTCAGAAAAATTGTCATGACACGATAACTACACTATCATGTCATGACAATTGAAAATTAAAACGGAAATCTCAC
>JALZUX010000681.1 GCA_023301405.1 Granulosicoccaceae bacterium
AGAGAGACACCTGAAGACTCCAGATTCACCCACTACCATAGTAGCCGGGCAGGCGGCCACGCAATCGGCGAAAACACGCGGTAAACGACCATCATGTTTTCGAATTGTCGGCATATTTCTCTTTGAGCTGTTCACGGTCTACCAACACGGGGTGAAACGCTCAGTTTTCCTCGCCCAGATCGCAGTGCCGTTGTAACAACATTCTTCCAGTCTTCCTGTGGTAGCGACCCAAATTTTGTTCGCTGTCACGGGTCTTTTAGTGTGTGGAGTGTTAATTAATTCAGCGATCTGTAAGTGTCTTGCCATCACGAGGCTGCTGTTGTTGTGGCAGGTACAGGCTTAGGTTGTGGCGCTTTTCTGCGCCCCGGTAGACGATCTCCCAGCACCAATAAGCACGGCGTTAGCACTAGGGTAAGTATCGTTGCAAAAGCCAGCCCACCAGCAATAGCGCTAGCGAGTTGAGTCCACCACATTGTTGAGGGTGCACCGAATTGCAATACTCGATTAAATATATCGATATTAAGCGAAAGTACCATCGGAATAAGTCCCAGTATAGTAGTGATGGCGGTCAGAAAGACGGGGCGTAGGCGTAACAGGCCAGTGCGCAACGCTGCATCTCTTGGCTCATAACCACTTTTACGGAACTGGTTGTAGGTATCTATTAGTACAATATTGTTGTTTACCACAATGCCTGCCAGCGCGATAATTCCCAAGCCAACCATCACGATACCGAAGGGCTGCTGCGATATGATTAGCCCTAGTAGTACGCCAGAGGTAGAAAATACAATAGCGCTGAGCACGACAATTGTCTGGAAAATGCTATTGAACTGAATAATTAAACACAGTGCCATTAAAAAGAGGGCGGCGGCAAAAGCATTCACTAGAAACAGCATAGTCTCCAGCTGGTCTTCGTTTTCGCCGGTAAAGTTGATGTTTACTTCCGGGTCAATCGGACCGTTGGCTAATGCTTCCTGTACGGCTTTGAGTTGATCGGTTGGCAGCTTGCCTTCTGCCACCCCGGATTGCACAGTGATGACTCGTTGCGTGTTTACCCGATTGACGATACCGGTTTTTGGTGCTGGTTCCAGGGTCACAAAATTAGTAATTGGTATCATCCCGCTGTTCGTTGGAACAAGCAATTGATCAAGGCGTTCAAGCTTACGTTCGCTGAGTGGAAATCGAACCCTGATATCTAACTCGGCGTCGGAGTCATCGGGGCGATAGCCGGCCACGCGAATGCCATTGGTGATCATTTGTACGGCATTGCCTAGCAGAGCAACGTCAGCGCCATAGCGTGCGGCCTGTTCACGATCAACATTTAATCGCCATTCGATGCCGGGCAATGGCAGGTTGTCTTCGGTGTCAACGAATCCTCCCACTTCGCGTAAAACGCTGTGGATATAGGCTGTTGCTTCTAATAGTTTGTCAGGATTGTTAGAGCTGATTTCAATGTTGATCGGTTTGCCACTGGCCGGACCGTCTTCCTGCTCACGAAATTCTATTATCGTGCCCGGTATATTTGAGGTCATCTCACGCATTTCCTCCATAATGACTTTGGCTTTTCTGCGAGTGTCCCAATCGGTGAATTCAAGTTGAATAATACCAATGACATCTGCAGACAGGCCGGGCTCACCAACGGCGCCGCTCATCGACTTGGCGTACACTGATTTTATTTCTTCCATCGGCAACAAGCGTTCCTCTACTTGTCGAACTAAGCGGTCTTTTTCTATCATGGATAAATCACCGCGTGCGTGAATTTGCACTTGAGCGATTTCAGGTTCAGTACTGGGGAAAAATACAACCCCTTTGCCTAGGAAGCCGTAAAGCACATAAGAGCCGACTAGAAATGCTATGGCAGCTAATAGAGTGAGAATAGGCCAGCGCAGTAATTTGGCCAGCAGGTGACCATAGCCTTTGGTAAAAGCGCTAAGTTTGGTGGTGTTTGATTTAGAGCTAATGTTTCCGGGTTTGTCGCCACCAAAGCTGCCGCCAAGTACCGGGATAAAAACCAGCGCCATGAACATGGAAGCGATAAGGCAAATGATCACTGTCATTGGTAAAAACTTCATAAACTGCCCGACCAAGCCCGGCCAGAATATAACCGGAAAAAATACCGCGAGCGTGGTAGCCGTTGATGCAACAATAGGCCAGGACATCCGTTTGGCTGCTGCCATATAGGCGTTGCGGCGGCTCATGCCGCTTTTTAAATTTCGATCGGCTAGTTCTATGACCACAATGGCGCCATCGACCAGCATGCCAACAACCAGGATCAAGCTGAACAGTACAACCACATTCATGGTGAAGCCAACGCTGTACAACACTAAAATTCCAGCCAGGAAAGAGCCTGGTATGGCAAGCCCTACTAATAGTGCGGAGCGCACGCCAAGTGCTGCAATGATGACAATCATCACTAGTATTACACCAGACAAAATATTGTTTTGTAAGTCGCTCAGCATGGTGCGAATTTGCGTTGACTTATCTTGATGAAACTGCACTTCGATAGAAGCAGGCCAGAACTGCTGTTGTTCCGTTACCAGATCTCGGATACCTTGATTAGTTTCGATGATATTCGCGCCAATGCGTTTGGACACTTCAAGGGCCAGGGCGGGTTGTCCGTCAACGCGTGCAAACCCTTGCGGGTCTTTGAAGGTGCGACTGACAGAGGCGACATTGCCAAAGGTGATCACCGTGTCGCCGTTCACCTTAACCGGCATGCTAAGAATATCTTGGACATCCTCAATGACCCCCGGGACCTTTAACACCATTCTGCCCGCGCCGGTATCTATGGCGCCAGCGGCAACTAGAAGGTTATTGTTTTGAATTAAGCCGAATAGTTCGTCGTATCGTACGTTATAAGTTTCCATCACCACCGGGTCGACGATGATTTCCAGTACTTCTTCGCGCTCTCCGCCAATATTGACTTCAAGCACACCTTTTTGTGCTTCGATTTTTTCTTTAAGGTTGCGGGCAATACGTAGCAGGCTGCGTTCAGGGATGGGCCCTGCCAGAGAGACGGTTAACACCGGGAACAGCGCCACATTGATTTCCTGCACCACCGGGTCGTCGGTGTCAGAGGGTAGTGTTGATTTAGCGATATCTACTTTTTCACGCACGTCGGCAAGCGCGGTGGAAGGGTCGAAGCCCGCATCGAACTCAAGCGTCACTGACCCATGACTTTCAGACGCTGTACTGGTTATTTTTTTAACCCCGGGAATGCTTTGTAGTTCCGTCTCCATGGGTCGTATTAGTAGTCGTTCGGAGTCTTCCGGTGAGATTCCCTCGTGGTTCATTGATACATAAATAATCGGAATGGCGACATCAGGCTCTGCTTCTTTTGGGATAGCCCGGTATGCCAAAATACCGCTCAGTAAAAAGAACATCAGTAAAAGGATAACGGCACGGTCGCGACTGAACGCCGCTTGTATAATGGCGTGCATTTTAAGAGTCCTGGTTGCTGTCGTCGTCCGTGGGTTCTGGAACCGCTTGTACTTTCTCACCAGTGTTCACAAAGCCTTGTCCTAAGGTGATAATGTTTGCGTCATCGGGTATGCCGGTCACCCAGGCACCATCGCTCTGAGTTTTTACAATGTCGATCGCATGGAAGGTGACCTCGTCTAAATTGTTAACTGCCTTGATGCCTAGCGAGCCATTGTTATCAAGTGCCAGTATGGCGGGTGAGATCAAATGCGCCTTAATTGTTTCAACGGGAATGCTTATCTCGGCACTGACACCAGTCATAGCGCCCGATGGTGGTGATTCAACAATAACCTCAACGCGAAAGCTACGAGTGGCGGCATCAGCCATTGAAGAGATATATCGCACTTTGCCTTGCATGAATTCACCGGTGATTAACTTTGCTATAGCGGTGGTGCCGACTTTGACATCATTGATATTTTGTTGCGGTACCTGACCGGTAATCAGTAGTTTACTATTGTCCACAAGTGTTGCGATATCGCCGCCACGGTCGATGAAATCCCCAACCTCTACTGCAATGTCATTAATCAGTGCAGTCATTGGTGCGCGTATAATTGTTTGATTGAGGTCGATCTCGGCGGCCAGCACTTGTGCGCGAGCAGATTCCCGTTTGGCGGCTACTTCTTCGAGCGCTGTTTTTGACTGTAGGCCTTGCCTTTGTAGGTCTAATGTTGCTTGATGCTCGTTGGTTGCTTGAATTTCGTAAGCCTTGGCAACGGCTAAGGCAGCACTTCTGTTGTCTGTTGAGATTTGAATGATTATCTCACCGTTGTTGATGAGTTGTCCTTTGTCAGCATTGATGGACTTAACTGTGCCACTGGCCTCTGAGCGCATATGGATAACTTTCAGCGGTTCGACTTGTCCTTGTATGGTGACTTCACGAGTAATTGTTTCAGGTTGTTGATGGCGTGTTTGGACTTTCATCGCTGTCACTACGCGCTCTGCTTTAATTTGTGTTTGTGGCTGTTGATTTTCTTCTGAGCCAATTTGCCCGCTCAGCATCCACAAAACCAGTGCCACAATAGCGGCGGCAGCGATTAATACAGATTTATTCATGAGGTCATTTCCAATTTATTTTCGGTGCCGGTCTGCGGATACTTTTTTATTGTCGGTTGCTGCTTTAGTGCGCTGCGTGCAGGAGTTATTTTGTCACTCTCATTACTAGTGATGGTGTCCAGTATGTAGTTGATAATCGTATTAACAAATTGGTCAGTGGCTGATTGTTCGCTGTGCCGGTTGCACCAGAAGCGAGTAAGCGCGCCTTGGAAAGTGCATTGAAGGCACAAGATCAATTGTTGCGGTGGTTTAGCCTTGAAATGTTGTTGCTCAATCCCCGACAGCAGAATGCGATGGATGATGTTTTCGATATCATGGTTGATTTTATCAAGTTCACGGGTGATCTCGGGATTCACGGTGTGGCGAACGTCTTCGCGTTCGCAGTAAAGTGTGACACGACGATAGGCCGGTCGTTCAAGGTGAAACTCAAAAGCGCGTTTAATAAGCTGGCGAAGTTGTTGTGGCGGGGTGCCTGTCAATGGTTTGCCAAGGTGCATCAATAAGGCGCGATAAAAATCCAGTACGAGTTTTACGTAAATTTCGTGCTTGCTTGAGAAATGCAGGTACATTGTTCCCTTGGCGATTCCAACTTGTCGCGCAATTTCTGCAACGGTTACACACTCCCATTCATCGCTACAGAATTGATCCAAGGCAGTGGCAAGAATTTCTTGTTCTCGCTTTTCAAAGTTACGCGCTTTACGTGAATTTTTATGGCAGCAAGGTTGTGTGCTCATAAGCAGGCTCCTTTAGTCTCGGTGAAAATAGTGCGGAAAAAATCACTTGATCGAACGAGACCCGGGGTTTGCCATGAGTCAAGTTTAATCAGGCAAGGTGTGAAGCAATATTTTTGTCTGATATTGAAGAGACACGCTGCTAACTCAACAATGACGTCTGAGTTTTTGTTTTGCAGTATCTGCATAGGACATATCGTTCTAAAGTATCGTCGCCTGTGAGCCGCGGTGACCAGTGGTTAATAAATGACCGGTGGTCAATACGTTAGGGGTAAGATAGTTGTTATTAGCGAACTTACAAGGTGATTAGTGATGTCTGGATACTTTTGTCAGAAGTGAGAATACATGATGGTTCACCGGCATGCGGAATTGTAGCTGCTATAGTCTGTACAGCTTTCTAATTCAGTGCAATTCTATTCATGTTTTTATCAGTCTATCGCGGGTATATTCGGCGGGCCTTGTCGCACTTGGGGGCGGCGCTTTTATTAGGTGTGTTGGCATTGCAGGTGCAGTCCTGTGCCAAGCCAGCCTATGTAGAGGTCAATCGCACTGCCAGTGATCTGGGGTTGCTACGTAGTGTTGCGAAAGGTAATCCGTTTCAGCATGTGGTGTACCAATCGCCTCGGCGAATACCTACAGGCAAAATACATGTTTATATAGAAGGTGACGGGGTCGCGTGGCGAATGAGAAGCGTAATATCCCGGGATCCCACGCCTCGCAATCCGTTAATGCTTCGACTAATGGGGGTAGATCCCGCCAATGCTCTGTACGTGGGCAGGCCTTGTTATTTCGGTCTAGTGCCTGACAAAGAGTGCAATCCAGATTACTGGACGTTTTCGCGATTCTCAGAAAAAGTGATAAAAAGCATGGCTTCCGTTATTCGCGAAAAGTCACAGGACTATCAGTCTGTGGTGCTGATTGGGCATAGTGGCGGCGGAGCGCTTGCCCTGTTGATTGCCGAGCACTTACAGAATGTAGAATCAATAGTGACGCTTGCCGGAAATCTAGATACCCAGGCGTGGACCACGCTACATGGCTACACGCCCTTGTTTGGTTCTTTAAACCCGGCGGCACGCTCGCCGCTGCCGCTGCGGATCAGGCAATTGCATCTGCTGGCTGGTCGTGACCAGGTGATACCACCCGGTTTAGTCGATGATTGGATATCTCAACAGCCCTCGGCGCAGCGCTGGGTCTTTGAGGACTTCGATCATTCATGTTGCTGGCTTCAGCAATGGAATGAAGTGCTTCGCTGGATTAATCGTGCCGGTCCTCACAAAGTATAGTGGTCGATACCGGGCTTAACGTTAGAGGGCATCCAGTAACATTTTCGGGTAGTTCGAAAACACTCCGTCTACCCCGATATTAAATAGTGTCTGCGCTTGATCAACCGAGTTGACTGTATAGCAATATACTTCTAAATCGGCCTCGTGAAACTTTTGTACGGCATTAGCATTAAGTAAAGAGTTCGCGTGTAGATTGATGCTGGAGGCATTGATCTCTGAGGTAAGCTCTCGCCAGTTCGGTGGTGCCACCAGAAAAAGTGCTGCGCGTGGTAGGAAGTCAAGTAATGTGGCGCTGTGCTGCAAAGCGATATGGCTAAAGCTTGAGATTACAATTTCCGGCAGATTTTTTGTTTCTTTCAGGCAGG
>JALZUX010000682.1 GCA_023301405.1 Granulosicoccaceae bacterium
CAATACGATGTAGTTAGCTGGTTATATATCACTAGCGCAGACTACCTCAATGGAAGCCCTGTAAACTGCCCCCTGCATTCAGCACTAACAACTGCATCATGTAGCCTGGTTGATTT
Source organism: Granulosicoccaceae bacterium (assembly GCA_023301405.1). Lineage (GTDB taxonomy): Bacteria > Pseudomonadota > Gammaproteobacteria > Granulosicoccales > Granulosicoccaceae. The sequence continues at coordinate 117 of JALZUX010000682.1, forward strand.
ACATTGACAATCAGCCCATACACGACCCGCCAGTGTCACAGTGATTCATTCAATACTGACCATTTATTCAGCACTGGTAACTGGCCGATTATAAATCAGCCATCAGATGCAATTCATCTTCTGAGACTATAAAGCCACGGCATTTTTTACTACCGCAATGGCAGGGTATCGCAAACCTTGCAGGCCATGAGTAATCAATGGTTAGTTCAGCGCCAGTCTTAATTTTTCGTACAGTACCTAAATAAAGATCTTTTACGCCAGTTTTAGGATTCGACGGTTCATCTTCCCAGTCAAACAACATGCAATTTGGACGGCAACTATGGTTAAGGTAGCGAAAAGGAGCTTTAGGAATTAGCAGCTTATCGTCTTCGAGCTCCATCACATAGCGGGGGTCTTGTTTTTCATCGCTAACCACCTTGCCTTTGATTCGACCGACCACTGCGTCTTTCGCAAAGTCTTTTTTCGCAAATAACCCACGACCGTTTTCACTGTGCCTAATCTCCACTTTCTGTTGGAGTTTCTTGCCTTTTTTCTTACTCAATTATTAACTCTCTATAATCCACCAGTGGTGAAAGGTACGGGGTAGTCAGGAAGACAAATCAGTGAACATTGATGTGTAGATGACTTCTGTGGAATTATAGCAGCAGATCATACTAGCGTACTGCAACCCACAAACCATCACTTTGCTACAATTGGCAATCCCAAAACAACCCCCTCCTTGACCACAGCCGGGTCATAAGGCTTGCGATCAAAGACCTCACGCACCATCGGTTCAAAATGCGATAGTTCCGGTGTTTCATAGTTCGGGTCAAATGATGATTGGTCCCACCGCTCACAGAAATCAACACAAGATTGATAGCACGGGTGGTCTTTGAACTTTTCGCGTTCAAATTGATTCCAGCCTTCGTAGTGCTGCGCGTAGTACACCATTTGAAAGGCACCGTGGTGCTCTACCACCCAGGTAACCTCTTCACGAACAAACGGCCGCACAACTTCGGCGGCCATACGGTCATGGTTTTGCGGAGCAAGCCCATCACCGATGTCGTGCAGCAGAGCCGCAACAATCCAATCTGTATCTGCACCTTCACGCTCAGCGCGTGCAGCGGCTTGTAGTGCGTGCTGCAGGCGGGTAATTTTGTAGCCGCCTATGGTGTCATGAGCTTGCGACGCCAGCTCGCGCAGCAAGCGGTCGGCGGTCATTGCAAAAAAATCGTGCTCCTGAGTGCGCAGAAATTCATATTCTTCGCGGGTGCCATCTTTCATCGCCGTAAATTCGACAGTTTTCATTATTCTTCCTGATACAGATTACTATTGGCTAAAGAGTAATAAGTTGCATCTACTCAGCTCGTTGTTCTGAACCGATACATCCCTACCTTATGAATATAGGGTGTTGTGACTATTTTTGTTGCGCCTGTCGTGTTCGTGGGTTTTTGGCAAACGCCGTGTTGTTAGCCACGACGAATAATAGGTTCAAGGCTCAAAGCCACCGATAACAATTTTCTATCTTCATGTGGCTGCCCCATTAACATAAACCCAACCGGCGGATTTCCCGGAAGGTGACAGGGGATAGTGATTGCCGGCGCATTAAGCGTATTAGCAATAGAGGTATTACGCAGGTTCATGACATTGATTTTTTTTGCAGACTCTGTATCTTGCGTTAAGTCTGCAATGGGTTGCGGTATCAAAGGGACTGTCGGCATAACGATCGCATCCAATCCTGTACAACGCTTTTGCGTCGCTACCTGTAACGCTTTGCGACGAGTGACTACATCTACGTAATCGGCCGCTGAAAATGAATCACTGGCTTCTATACGATCACGCACCCACGGGTCGTAGTGATCGTAACGAAGCTGTAGATGTTTTCGATGCCAAGCCATTGCCTCGCCGCCCACCAGGCAAGCTTTATTGTTATGAGCATTGTAAGTTTCAAGCTCTGGCAGATTGATGGTTTTGGTCAAAATACCTCGCTTGCTTAGGCTATCTAACACAGCCTCGTAGGTAGCCTGAACATCATGATCAAGGCCTTCCATGGCAAAGCCGTCAAGCACGCCCAGCCTCAGGCCGACCTGAGGATAAGCTTCAAGCTCGATATCGTTGCTGCCAGACATAATGGAATCAAGAATGGCACAACAAGTAACCGTATTGGCCATTGGGCCGATAGAATCAAGCGACGGCGACAATGGTATACAGCCTTCCTGCGGCACACGTTCAGCGGTGGGCTTAAACCCGACAATGCCACACAGCGCAGCGGGGATCCGCGTTGATCCACCGGTATCTGTGCCAATAGTGGCTGCTGCCATATCATCGCTCACCGACACCGCCCCCCCCGAACTCGAGCCACCGGGAATTCGCCGCGTACGCCTGTCATAGGGACTTGCCGGCGTGCCGTAATGCGCATTAATCCCCAACCCGGAATAAGCGAATTCAGTCATATTAGTTTTGCCGATGACAATAAACCCGGCACTGCGAAGGCGCTGCACAATCACGGCATCATGAGTAGCCTCGGGCTGATCATCCAGCACATGAGACCCCGCCGTAGTGACCTCCCCCGCCACATCGAACAGATCTTTGATTGATATCGGAATCCCGACAAACGGCGACGTATGCCGCCCCTCTCGCCGAGCAACATCAGCGGCAACAGCCTCAGCCATAGCCCGCTCACGGTATACGCTAATAAAAGCATTACGACCTTCGCCCTCTTCAGCCTCGATGTTGCCAAGGCAATGCTCGACAATCTGCTGACTGGAGATTTTTTTCCGGTCTAATTTTTGTGCAAGATCAAATAGGGTTTTCATGTCGCTATTTTAGACAAACTGGGCGGGTGGTGGTTTATTTTTTTGGTTTGAGTTGCTGGGGGCTTGTTTGTTGGGTGGTGTCCTTGCCGGGGGCTTCTGTATTAGGTGGTGTCCCTGCCGGGGGCTTCTGTATTAGATGGTGTCCCTGCCGGGGGCTTCTGTGTTAGATGGTGTCCCTGCCGGGGGCTGCTGTATTAGATGGTGTCCCTGCCGGGGGTTGTTGTGTTAGGTGGTGTCCCTGCCGGGGGCTGCTGTATTAGATGGTGTCCCTGCCGGGGGCTTCTTTATTAGATGGTGTCCCTGCCGGGGGCTGTTGTGTTAGGTGGTGTCCCTGCCGGGGGCTGCTGTGTTAGGTGGTGTCCCTGCCGGGGGCTTCTGTATTAGATGGTGTCCCTGCCGGGGGCTGCTGTATTAGATGGTGTCCCTGCCGGGGGCTGCTGTGTTAGGTGGTGTCCCTGCCGGGGGCTTCTGTATTAGATGGTGTCCCTGCCGGGGGCTTCTGTATTAGATGGTGTCCCTGCCGGGGGCTTCTGTGTTAGGTGGTGTCCCTGCCGGGAGCTTCTGTGTTAGGTGTCAGTGTTAGGTGGTGTCCCTGCCGGGGGCTTCTGTATTAGATGGTGTCCCTGCCGGGGGCTGCTGTGTTAGGTGTCGCCTTCCGCGGGAGTCACTTTTCAAACACGAAAACTAACGAAAAGTGTTCTTGCGACCAATCGGCCCTGCGC
>JALZUX010000683.1 GCA_023301405.1 Granulosicoccaceae bacterium
TAGAGTTACTTGAACAGCTTAAGCTTGGTGCCCTACAAGGCGTTGCCAGCGAGAGCGACCCGGTTGGCCACTGGCCAGTCCTTATCGGTGACGGTTTGTGTTTAAGCTTACAGTCGGCAGCCATGGCAGAGTTTGTCAGGCAGCCTGACAAAGTGACTGTTATTGGTGGAATTTCTCCCTCTACAACGCTTGAGGGCATCTGTTCTCAGTACCGGCAGGTTCATCATGCCAGCACTGGTCTCTACAGCCGAAGCTTGTTGATAGGCTACGACAGTGATTGCCTTTCACTGCTGCCGCAACTTCACAAAGCGCAGTCGGCTCCTGATTCAAAAGGTTATGAAGACGATGATCAAAGTAGCTCAAGCTTCGCCTATGACTTTTCTTTGGCAATAGCGGCCTCTCTTGATCCGGCTGCGCATATTGACGGCGCTAATCATCCGGTGGCTTTCTTGCCGCTTGAGTTCGAAGATGACACCCGTTTGGCGGGTGGATGGCGAATTTCCCTTGAAGTAGGGGAGGTTCGTGCCGAATTTTTTATTGGCCTGCTAAATCCGAATGTGCAATGGGTTGAGCCAGAGCCTGTTGTAGAGTCAGCTTCTGCGTTGATTAAAGTGCGCCCTCAGTCAGTGTCCAGGGCCGTCAATGCCACTGAGATTTCCGTCAAATTAGGGATGCCTGAGTTGTTGGAGTGGCACCAGCCGATTGAAAGTGACATGTATCAGGTTAGCTTGTCTGATAGCGGAGCTGTTGAGTTTCACAAGGAAGCGGAAAGCCTTAGGTCTTCGTTTTCAGAAAACGTAGATATGATGGTGCAACGTTCGTTGCAGCTGTCTGTCGATGACTTGTACCTATTGCTTGTTGAGGCGTTGGGTGGTGGTGCGCAGTTGAATATTGTTTTTGAAGTCGATGCCGAAGATCATTTAGGCGCAGGTCGGTTAACCTATGTGTTCCCGGTAAATAGAAAGCTTCGGTGTGTGTCGATCAATAACCTGCCCGTACGACATGCAGACATTGTGTTTGATGGTGTGGATTTTTTGCTTCATGGCTACGAATAGATAATCTCACTCACGGCAGCGCCGTTTAACGCTAAATGAAAGTAGAGGTAGGGGTGTCTTCTGCCAGGCGCCCGAGTGGCTGCTGCTTAGCAGCTTGGTGGTAATTTTTAGTGGAATCGTTGTTCTACCGGGCTTTATCGTCGGACAGCTAGTGGCTAGTTTATTGGCAGTCGTAGAAAAATTTTTCATAACTACCTGCATAAGGTTGGTTCAGGTTAATTGGTCCTACCGGCACAATCCACGGGAATTTGCCCGCGCTAGTCAAAGTGTAAACAGGTCGCTTGATTGAGCTAGAAGCTGAAGCTTGGCCATCCAGGCGGCAGGCTCTATCAGGTGTGATGCTGAGCAATATCCTCACCTGACGGTGAATAGACACGCTGTCACTTTAAAGATAAAGCCTTAACCTATGTTTGAAGCTGCATACATAAGCATGTTTATCTAATTCCCCCCTGCTGTGATTTATGCGGACTAAGCTGGTCCGCTTTTGTGGTTGGAATCAGTGAATGTGCGCTGATCCGTAAAGCTATGCAGCGGCAAATCTCTCAGTTACACGATCTTTCACGATCAGCCAACGTTTAAATAGCTCGTCGGAAACATGCCTGTACCTTGGGTATTAATTTCCCTGCAACCCCTGTCATGTATCCATCGTTGAATACTGCAGTCACTACCGCGGGTGGCTCTCGCCGCCAGTGCCTTCGAAACCTGCGTCAATTGATCGGGTTGAGCCGTGCGCTAATTGACCGCTAAAGCGGGCAAAGTGGCATGAAGTTATCCAGAAACGAGAGCTGGCGGTATTTCCAGCGGGTTCATTAGATATTCATCTGCGGTTGGTCTCATTCAAAAATCAGTTGTATCACGTTTTGGTTCATCGCTTTTCCGTAGGGTGTTCCGTGGCCTGTCGATTGCTTTGTTGATAGTAAGCAACGTCGGACGTGCTGTGCTTAATTTGCTTTATTAAGGTTTCTCTGCAGTTCTTTATTTTTATTGAAGAAAATATGAGAGAAGTCGATGGTGTGTTAAGAGGCGAAATTGTAGCTATGCATGAAAAGACGGAAAGTTAAAGGCCGACTACAGGCCTAGCAAGAAAGATAACAAGATATGGGAGCAACAATGGCGTCGAGTGCAACAGCGCTAGCGGCAACTGAGAACGTGATGCCGCGGCATCAACCTCTAAAACCAGTGCAAGTTATAGCAGTAACTGGTGGGAAAGGTGGTGTAGGTAAATCTAATATTGCAATCAATACTGCGCTGGAAATAGGCAAGCTTGGTCAATCAGTATTGGTTTTAGATGCGGATCTTGGGTTAGCAAATATTGATGTTCTGTGTGACATAAAGCCACGCGGAACACTTAAAGAAGTATTCGATGGTCACGCCACTTTGGATGACATACTTTTGCCAATCAGCAACAACGTCAGTCTGTTGCCGGCATGTAGTGGAGTTACAAAGATAACTTCACTGAGTCCTGCTGAGTATGGTGGATTGATCCATGCATTTACTACATTGCAATCACCGATTGACACTTTGATTATTGATACGTCAGCAGGAATATCAGATCAGGTGACGTCATTTTGTTGTGCCGCGAGGGAAGTGATGGTGGTGGTCTGTGATGAACCTACTTCGATAACTGATGCTTATTCAATGATCAAGGTGTTGAGTACAGATTTTAATGTTAGTCGGATAAATGTCTTGGTCAATAAAGTTTCTTCCTCACAGCAAGGTGTCGATCTGTTCAATAAAATAATCAGAGTTGCCGATAAGAACTTGGATGTGATGTTAAATTATCTGGGTAGTGTTCCCCACGACGAGCATCTGCAGCGCGGAGTTCAGTCGCAAAATCCGGTAGTTAATTTGTTTCCCGGATCACGATCAGCAATCGCATTCCAAAAGCTTGCGAAAAAAATACATGGCTGGCCAGAGCCGAAACAACCCATCGGACGTGTCGAGTTTTTTATAGAAAGGCTCGTCAGTTATAGTACCAGTGCAGGTATCCCTGAATGAATGCTCATGCAATGTATAATGATGTCGAGATTGTATCCGACGATCAGCTTGTCACCAAACATGCGAAACTTGTAAAGCGAATAGCTTTTCATTTAATGCATCGTTTACCTCCTAATGTTCAGGCTGAAGATCTGATTCAAGCCGGTATGATCGGTTTGATAGAAGCATCACGACAGTACGATCCTACGCAAGGCGCAAGCTTTGAAACCTATGCAGGTATTCGTGTTCGTGGTGCCATGCTTGATGAGATTCGCCGTTCAGACTGGACGCCTCGTTCAGTGCATCGTAAATCCCGTGAGGCTGCTGAGGCATTGCGTAATATTGAGCAGGAGACTGGTCGCGACGCAGATGATACAGAGGTAGCTTCGCGGTTGGGGATATCGCTGAGTTCTTATCATCAAATATTAACTGAAAGCATGTCAGCACATGTGTTCAGTTTTGATCAGCCAGATGAAAACACCGGCGAAACAATTGCCTTGCCGGAAAGCAAAGACATTGGCCCATCAGAAAGCATGTATCGCGGCACTTTTAAAGGTGCATTGGCGCACGGTATAAAAAACTTGCCAGAGCGTGAGAGCTTGGTGATGTCCTTATACTACGATGAGGATCTGAATCTGCGTGAGATCGGTGAGATTCTTGGAGTCAGTGAAAGTAGAGTGTGCCAGATTCATGGTCAGGCTTTGATTCGATTGAAAGCACGATTGTCCGATTGGACCGCTCTAGACCCTGACTAACACCAGTAAACTAGGCGCAGGGCTTGATAACAGGCGCAGCGGCTTGTTGAAACATTTGCTAACTAGTCTATGGTTATAAATGAAATCGCTTAGGGCGATGGATGCGAAGTCAGTTATAACTTGGTAGAGAGTGTAATGGAGTGAATATTGCTAGCGCACACTCTCTACGGTTTAAATGGGTCGAGGCAAATGAGAGTCTTACTAGAGTCGGAGGAGCCGGCTCTTCGAATGACACATGCAGACAGGATTAGCTGCGAAACACAAAGCACTAACCTTCATCTAGCGGGTTCTGGCCAAGTCAGTGCGGGTGATTTATACCGATACCTTGAAATGGAGCCATTATTTGGCGCGTTTGCAAGGCGACTGCAAAGTGGTGTGGGGATCGATGCGCTGCATTTTAAAAATGCGTCTCTGGGTCAGGCTTATGATGGGCGTTATTGCGATGCAGGTGCACTGGTTGAGAATCGCTTAGATTTTAACCTGGAAGACAATCGAGGGTATCTTGGTAGCCTTACTGTGTTGCGACATAAGCAATTTCTTTCTGCTGACGTACGTCGTGTAAAAGCCTCCGTTGATGCGCTGCTTGGTCCTTTGCGAAACGCCACCAAGTATGTGTGTGCTTGTCGGTCTGCCTATATCGATACATTGACAGGCCTGTCAAACCGCGCAGCCCTCGATGAAGCAATGTCGCGATCATTGGCATACAACAGTTCCACGTCGATGATGGTATGTGATGTCGATCGGTTTAAATCTATTAATGATAATTGTGGCCACAAAACGGGTGACACGGTCCTGCTGCAATTTGCGGAAATCTTGCGATCAAGTATTCGTAAGAGTGATGTGGTATATCGCTATGGAGGTGATGAGTTTGTGGTGATACTGGCAGATAGCACACTTGCCTGTGCCACTGAATCTGCCGAGCGGATCAGAAAATCTATCGAGCAAACCACGCTGTACATCGATAATGCTTGCATCAACTTAACAACTACAATCGGGCTTACCGGACTGAAGCCGGGGGAGTCATTGGATGAGGCGTTTTTGCGGGCAGATGCAGCGCTTCTTGCGGGTAAAAAAAGTGGCAAAAACAAAATAGTTTGCCGTTAGTTGATACTTGATATTAAATTTCTGTTGACAACTATTTCGTCTGGCATTATCATACGCGGCTTGCTTTGCGCAAAGTCTGTGTCCCCTTCGTCTAGAGGCCTAGGACACCGCCCTTTCACGGCGGTAACAGGGGTTCGAATCCCCTAGGGGACGCCATTTTTTGGCGGCAGGTAAATAGAGAGCTACTGATTATCAGTGGCTTTTTTGCGTTTGGACACAGGAAAATTGAATAGGAATAAAGATTCTGTAAAGAGGGCGAGACCAATCCGCCCGCAGAGCTTCCAGGTGGTAGGAGTCTTTTTTGACTTCGCTACAAGCCTTCTCTTCGATTGGTTTCAACAATACTGGTGCCATTCCACCCAAAATAGTAGTTGCGTCCTTGTGTAGTCGGTGGCGTTTGCGCGAGATATCGCTACGCATTCACCACCTGTTGAGCGCACGTTGTTATAAACAATGCATTGGCCCTTGAGTGCGGAGATCGGCTGACAGTTTATGGTTGGCGCGTATAAGAATTACTTGGATACACATCGGGTAGGGTCCAAGACTTCGTTAACTATTGGGAAGGCCATCAGACTGAATGATGGGCAAAACTCAAGGGTACAATTGGCGATATACGTTCAATCCAAAAAAGGGAGTGCCTCAGTTCAGGTTGGTGACTGAGTGAGTGGGCCGCTAGAGCTGCTCTTGCCGATCATCGGATGTATCACAGATGTCAGATATGGGCCTTAGTTGTCGGTGGCAGAATTGTGAAAGTCCGTCTTCTGAATACCCTTCAGCTCAAATACATGTAAGAATGAGAGTCTGTATCGGGTTGGCGTCAGGGACTTCGCCGTGGACCGGGACGGCCAGTTTACTTGTTGGTCGGTCTTAGCCGTATATTTAAGCTACGCATCTACACCATTTCATTTAGAGAGAATTTTCATGAAAAAACTACTTGTTTCAGCTGCGGTTGCAGCAAGCGTATGCGCGTCGGGCGCAGCGTCGGCCGAAGACATCAAACTAGGCGTCTTTTTGGGTCTTACCGGCCCAATCGAATCATTAGTTGCTCAAATGGCTCCGGCTGCCGAAGCGGCTATTGCTGAAGTTTCTGATTCAGGTAAATTCATGGACGGCAGTAAAGTTACTGCTGTTCGCGCTGATACCACCTGCATTGACTCTGCCGCGGCAACTGCTGCAATCGAGCGCCTGATCACTTCTGAGAAAGTCTCTGGTGTGATTGGCGGTGACTGCTCAGGTGTTACGACCGCAGCACTAACAAACGTTGCGGTGCCTAATGGCATGGTGATGGTGTCACCTTCTGCAACTTCCCCGGCGTTATCAACTACTGAAGACAACGGTTTGTTCTTCCGAACGGCCCCGTCAGATGCGCGCCAAGGTGTTGTAATGACTAATATCCTCACGGATCGTGGGATCAATGAAGTTGCCGTTACTTACACTAACAATGACTACGGTAAAGGACTGGCTGATGCGTTCCAGACGGCATTTGAAGCTGGTGGTGGCTCAGTCACAATTTCTATCTCACACGAAGACGGCAAGGCTGATTACTCCGCTGAGGTCGGTGCGCTAGCATCAGCGGGCGGCGAAGTGTTGGTTGTTGCCGGCTATTTGGATCAAGGCGGTAAGGGCATCATTCAGGGTTCTCTGGATACCGGCGCCTTTGATACTTTTGTACTGCCTGACGGCATGGTGGGTGATTCATTGCCAGAAGCGATTGGCTCTGATCTGAATGGTTCATTCGGGCAAGCGCCCGGCACTGACAGTGAAGGTGCTGGCAAATTTGCTGAAATGGCTTCTGGTTTTGATGCAACATCACCTTTTGCCCCTGAAAGCTATGATGCTGCTGCATTAATTATGCTGGCGATGCAAGCTGCAGGTTCTACAGATCCGGCAGAGTACAAAGACAAGGTCATGGACGTTGCAAACGCACCGGGTGAGCAAATTCTTCCTGGTGAGCTGGGCAAGGCTCTTGAAATTCTTGCTGGTGGTGGTGAGATCGACTACGTTGGTGCTTCTAACGTGGAGCTGATTGGTGCCGGTGAAAGTGCTGGTAACTATCGTGAGATCGAGATCAAAGACGGGGCTCTGTCTACTGTGGGCTACCGCTAGATCCTGTCTCTAGGTGGCCCGGGTCCCGGGTCACCTTTTATTTTAGTTTTCATCCCTTCTGTTCTAACTAAA
>JALZUX010000684.1 GCA_023301405.1 Granulosicoccaceae bacterium
GATGGAATGACCATCAACGGTGTTCTGGTAAGCGATTTGCTGGCTGCCTATCAATTGCAACAGGATAGCAATACCGCCGTTTAGGTGCGCCGGTTTGATTGACGATTTTACCAGACTAAAGTGTTGTTGTGGTCACGCTGCCATCAGCTTGGCCAGTCAACAGTTTATCGGCTGACCTGTGCGCGAATAACCCGCAGCACACGACTCCAGCAATTTGATTAAACAGTTGTTCCATCGCCAGCGGGTCGGTGATCTTTAGGTTGTGTACGTCCAGAATCAGGTTGCCGTTATCAGTTTTGAATTGATCGCGAAGTTCCGGATCACCGCCGAGCTTGACGATTTCACGACCAACATAGCTACGTGCCATTGGGATAACTTCTATGGGCAGCGGGAACTTGCCCAGTACATCAACCTGTTTAGTGGCATCGGCAATACAGATAAAAGTAGTGCTTGCAGCGGCGACGATTTTTTCACGCGTGAGTGCGCCGCCGCCACCCTTGATAAGTTGCAGATTGTTGTTGACCTCATCGGTGCCGTCGACGTATACCTCGAGTGGACCGGTAGAGTTAAGATCATAGACCTCGATGCCTGCTTCGCGTAGCTTTTGGGCGGTAGGCTCAGAGCTTGCCACTGCACCCGCAATGAAATCACGTTGCTCAGCCAGTGCCTCAATGAAAAAATTTGCGGTAGAGCCGGTGCCCACACCAACAATACTCCCGTCGGGGATCCATTTCATTGCCGCGCGCGCAGCGGCTTTTTTCATACTTTCTGCTGACATAGCCGTATATACCAATTAAAATTCAGGGGGTTAGCGAAGTCGCTTGAAAATTGTTAAGCGTGTTCGCGGTGCTGTCTTGTTACTCGCGGTCTTCACTTGTCATGCTATCGCCCTAAAGCCGAAACAACAAGAAGAGCGAATAAATCCAATTGATGCTTTCACCGACAGGCGAGTTTCGCTAGAGTGGGATGCTAACCGAAATTGCCGAGCTAATGGATCAATATATAAAGAAAATTCTGACTGCGCGAGTATACGATGTTTCCATAGAGACACCGCTTGAGCCAAGTTCGAATTTAAGTGCCCGCACTGGCAATAATGTGTTGTTGAAGCGTGAAGACCTACAGTCTGTGTTTTCTTTCAAGTGCCGCGGTGCCTTCAATAGAATTTATAAATTGAAACAGGCTTATCCCGAGACGGTAGGGGTAATCTGTGCCAGCGCCGGTAATCATGCCCAAGGTGTGGCGCTGTCTGCCTCAAAGCTGGGCTTAAAATCAGTGATTGTCATGCCACAGACCACTCCCCCGATCAAGGTGAATTCGGTGCGAAAGTTGGGCGGTGAGGCGGTACTGCACGGTGATAATTACGACGAAGCCTTTGCCCACGCTTGCGAACTTGAAAAGCAAACCGGCTATCCCTTCATTCACCCGTTCAATGATAAAGATACCATTGCCGGGCAAGGAACGGTGGGTATGGAAATATGTCGACAATATACTGATCATATCGATGCGGTATTTTTGCCGATCGGTGGAGGCGGGCTTGCCTCGGGTGTATCACTGCTGATGAAGTATTTGCGACCTGAGACTAAAATCATCGGTGTCGAGCCAGTCGACGCGGCCAGCATGAAGGCCTCCATAGCTGCCGGAAAACCGGTCGTTCTTGCCGAGGTCGGTATCTTTGCCGACGGTGTGGCAGTAAAGACCCCGGGCGATGAAACCTTTAGAATCTGCTGTGAACACCTTGATGACATTATCACCATCACTGTCGATGAAATGTGTGCGGCAATCAAAGATGTTTTCGATGACACCCGCACCCTGATGGAGCCTGCTGGAGCATTGAGTGTTGCAGGGTTAAAAAAATACGTTGATCAAAACAATGTGGTTGATCAGCACCTGATCGCGATCACCACCGGCGCTAATGTTAACTTTGATCGGCTTCGTCATATTACCGAACGGGCGGAAATTGGCGAGCAAAGAGAGGCATTGTTGTCGGTAAAGATTCCCGAGCAGCCGGGTAGTTTTCGCCGTTTCTGCGAAATGCTTGGTAAGCGCAGCGTGACAGAATTTAATTATCGCTACAGTGGTGAACAGGGGGCTGTCGTGTTCGTGGGTGTGCAGTTATCCAAAGGAAGCACAGAGCGACTGCAGATTATCGATAATCTAAACACGGCGAACTACGAAGTTGATGACTTAACCGACAATGAAGTCGCCAAGCTGCATGTCCGTCATATGGTGGGTGGTCGGGCCGCCGAGGTTGATCAGGAAAGTCTGTACCGCTTTGAATTTCCAGAGCGTCCCGGTGCGCTACAGCAATTTCTAAACAGTATGGAACTGCATTGGAATATTACCCTATTCCATTATCGAAACCACGGTGCTGCCTATGCCCGTGTTTTAGTCGCTATGCAAATTCCACAAGCAGATGCTGATCTTTTTCAGCGGTTTCTAGAAGAGTTAGGGTATCGATATTGGTGTGAAGACGACAACGTTGCTTATCAGACATTCCTGGCTTAGTTAGATAAGTTCTTTGGGTAGGGCACTCGGTGTGGGTTGATGGGCGTTACGAATGGCAATGATCGTCACGCCGGTCAGGGTAAGCAAGCCGCCCGCAATAATTCGTGGAGTCAGCTGATCATCAAGCAGCCAGACACCAAAGCCTATTGCAAATAGCGTTGACAACGATATAAAAGGTGCCACGTTATTGACCGGATATTTTTGCAGTAAAAAGTAAAGTGATCCGTGCCCGATAATAGTCGCACCAATCGCTGAGTATAGTGGTGACCAATAGTGTTCCAGTGCAATGGTGTTGATAAACTGAATGCTCGGTGATTCGACTATCAGAGTGATTAAACCCAGTGAGAGTGTGCTGATCAAGGCAATCCATGCCTGCAGGTTGAATACACCAACCCCTTGCAATTGACGCAT
>JALZUX010000685.1 GCA_023301405.1 Granulosicoccaceae bacterium
CTGAAAGTATTTTTCCGCAACGATGACGGTGGCTGGGCCGATAAACGTTTGCAAAAACTTGCTAATGAGTTTATCCAGCAAGACTTGCCACTTGATATTGCTGTAATACCTGATGCTTTGTCGGTGCAATCCTCAAGTATTATCAACGCGCTACTTGATGCAAGCAGCCGAATTGCTATTCATCAGCATGGTTTTACTCACGCTAATCATCAATTGTCGGGAAGGTCCTGTGAGTTCGGCAGTGATCGAAACCTGCAGCAGCAGCAACATGATATTGCGGCCGGGCAACAAAAGCTTGCTGCTGAATTCGGGTCAAGAGTAGCACCTGTTTTTACACCGCCATGGAATCGTTGTACCAGCGATACCGCAGTTGCGCTGCAAGCACTCGGGATTCAGTATTTATCAAGAATTATAAATTCAGACCCCATTGGTAATGCAGTGTCCGAGTTGCCGGTGGCTGTAGACTGGTTGAAAAAACGTAAAGGTGTGCGGTTAACTACCGCCGAAATGGTTGATTACATTTGCACGCTGCTTAATACCGATGATCAAGTGTTTGGTGTGATGCTACATCATGAACACATGGATCAGAGCAACCGGCTTTTACTGCGCCAGTTAGTCGAAGCACTAAGGCAATCGCCAGTGGTATCGTTTCATTCAATGATAGACGTTGCCCCACGGGCACAAAGTCGGTAGTTTCGGCTACTGGCAGTAATTAACATGACAAGGGCAGAGAGCAATTCATGAGTCGACTCGATAGCTTCATTCGCCGCGTGACGGCACAAAGAGATATTCTTAATCAAGTAGCGGCGCAGTCATTTCTGCCTGAGACCGGAGATATTTTAGAGCTCGGACTAGGCAATGGCAGAACCTATAGCCACCTGCGCGAAGTGTTTCCAGATAGAAGAATTGTTGCATTTGACCGGGCTGTGATGGCGCACTCGTCCTGCATTCCTGATGAAAATAATATGGTGCTCGGTGAGATTGCAGAGACTGCTAAAGAGTATATTGGGTCAGACGCAGCTCTGGTTCATGCCGATATAGGCAGTGGCAGTGATGAGATCGATGCGGTAACAGTGCAGTGGTTGCCACAGTTGATGGCAGATCTTTTGGTTACTGGTGGTGTTGCGTTAAGTGGCCTGCCGTTACAGTCGGAAAAATTAACAGCGCTTCCTATTCCGGATGGAATTGATCGTAAACGCTATTTTTTATATCGAAAGATCTAGCGGGCTGTGCAAAGTAAGATAACATTTTTGTTCACAACAGCCGCCATTGCGGCGTTGGAAAAGTTCGATGTATAAACACTATGTATTCACTTTTTCATTTTGCTCTGACGAGCATCGCTGTGAGAAATTTGCTTTGTTACTTTTGGCGTAACCCGCTAGCAATCCAGCATCCATGATAAATCAGGTTGTTTGAATGTTTGAGTTTGATCAGTACCGTGCGCTAGAATCCAGCGCTGCAATACGACCGGCAGAAAAAATAAGCTATGTCACCGGTATTCGCAAACGGTCTTTACTAATCTGGGGTGAGCATTGCGTTGAGTGTGCAGCGCCTGAATGTTTCCAAACCTGTGATCTATACAAGCCTCGTCCTGATCAGCGATGTAGGCGCTTTGAAGTTGGCATGCGGCGCAATAATCACTTCCGTAGTCAAACCGGCAGTGCTGCAGATATTGTATTTGGTCAATGGGGCAAGCTTGAGGCACGTGGTAATACCATTCTGTTGCGCAACGGTCTGGTGTCACTCATTGAAACGATGGTGCCACGCCTGCAACTTGTGATCAATTTCTTTGGCCGGCTGGTGCGACGCTTTGGCGGTAGCGCACCATGGAATTCATTATCATTTGAGCTACTAGACTACGTGGCTAAGCGGCTGCAGAAGGCGTCGACACCAGAGCAAAAGCCCGATGGGTTTTTGATTGAAATTTATAATCCTGCACAACAATGCTGCAAGGTGAAATTCTCGTGCGCTGTGTCGCAGTCAAAAATGCTGTCGATAACGGCCAGCGGGAAGCTTGCGCTACCGTATTGGAAGCAACTGGTGCTCACCCCTGGCTACAATCGTTTTTTCGTTCCGTATAGTGATCTTAGTGCTGTCGTTGAGTCTACACTACCGTACAACATCTCCTTCACACCTGAGGAAGAGTCAGGAACACAGCTGGTCTTTATTTCAACTGATTTTGTGTGCGTTGACAATTTGGAAGCGGTGATTTCAGAGCCAAAAAATTTAGCAGAGCTAAAGCCGGCCGCAAAATGTGTTGTATTTGATCTCGATAACACTCTTTGGGATGGTGTGCTGGTGGAGGGTGAGATTTCTCTAAAGTCATCGGTGCCCGCGCTATTTAAAAGCTTGGACCAACGCGGCATATTAATTACTGTAGCCAGCAAAAATAATCAGGAGCAAGCGCTTGAACAGCTGACTGAACTCGGTCTGGTGGAGTATTTGATTTACCCAGTGATAAACTGGAATCAGAAGTCTGAAAACATCAAGTGGCTGGCCGATAAAATAAGCATCGGCACCGATACCCTGATATTTGTTGATGATTCCCCGTTCGAGCGTGAAGAAGTGTCGCAGTCTGTTGCTGGTATCGAAGTGCTGCCTGAGACCGCTCTGGATACTCTGCTCGAGCACCCGAGGCTACAAGGTAGCCTCACTGCAGAGTCTGGTAATAGGCGGGCCATGTATCAGCAACAGGTGCAACGCAGTGAAGCGGCGGTTGAGTTTGGTGAGGACTATCTGGCGTTTCTAAAAGCCTGCAATATCGTTGTAACTATAGGGGCAGTGGCAGATGAGCAGCGCGAACGGGTAGGTGAATTACTGCAGCGCACAAACCAGTTAAATTTTTCCGGCACCAAATACACCAGAGAGGCGGTTGACGAACTGCTGCAAGAACCAGGCACTGACAAACACGTAATTCACTGCATAGACAAATACGGTGACTACGGTCTGGTTGGTTTTTCTATTACCAAAGCTGAGCAGGGGAATATTAAAGTGCAAGACTTTATGCTGTCTTGTCGAGTGCAAGGTAAGCTGATTGAAAAAGCATTTTTCAACTATTTAGTGGATAAATACACCAACGGTACTGCAACGCTTGATGTTAATTTTGTGGCCACTAAACGAAATGGTTTGGCTAAATCAGTGTTGCAGGATATCGGCTTTACATTGGAGGTAAGTCGTTCTGCGATGCTTGAGGTTGAGCTCGGTCAGCTTGATGTTGATTTCCTGGAGATGCGAACAGACATCATGCCAGATGCACAATGAGTGACCATAACCACAATTAATTCAGTTGCACATTTTTGTTGGTAAAACCTAACAGATTGTATCTTTCACTTTACAGAGTGAAGTTATTGTCTAGGTGCACATCGGTGTGCGAAGTACTGTATCCCTCCCGATTAGCTACCATTGCAATACATGGGTAGTAAGCGCCCTTGATTCGACACTGTAGACGCAAAGGTTGGTCGCGCAATAGGATT
>JALZUX010000686.1 GCA_023301405.1 Granulosicoccaceae bacterium
GCGGTACGCGCCAGTAGCTCATCAGGGGCATCAACAAGGCGATAAATATAACTCTCTACCAATGTTTTGTTTGGCCCCATTGGAATAAAATTACGCAATTGCTGGATGGGCCCTTTAACCATGATATTGGGGAAATAGACGGTATTATGTCTGTTTTCATCAAGGATCTGCCTGGCACGTTGTTCACCATAGCTTTTGGTCATGGCATCGAAATAGCCGGGAATAGCAGCATAGTCTGAATGAATAGAATGATTCACTCCGGTGTGCCCATGCCCGTTAGGCCAGGTGCGAATCCCCATGTTTTCAAAAAATTCATAAGACGACATAAACGGTGCGATGATCTGCATCGCAGGCGGCCGGGGTTCGGGGCTGCCCATCTCTTCCCATAGACGGATGGCGGTTCCGGCAGAGCTTTCATGCGCCACCATGGGATGACAGGTATCGGTCTGGTTCTCGACCAGCATTTTCCAGTTGCATTGATGCATATAGCGCAGTGGCGGGCCTGCTACTTCTAAGCGACCGGCAGGCGAGCGATCAACCATGTTGTCAATTGAGCTTAGGCTATCGCCAAAGAATTCGTCAAACCCAATACCCTCGTCTGCCAGACGCGCAAATACAAATCCACGATGCACATGTACCGCACCAACGGCCTTAATACCTTTTACATTTTCAGTATTTTTTAACGGCGTATCAACATAGCCCTTCTTTAACGGAATAGCCAACAAGCAGCCATTGGTTTTAAACGACCAGGCGTGGTAAGGACAACGAAAAAACTTACCCGTGTTACCTTCACGGTCTATCGCGATTTTAGTGCCTTTGTGCGGGCAACGATTATGCAAAACATGAATTTCACCATCGGAATGCCGCACCTGAATGACCGGCTGATTACCGATATGAGTGGTGTAATAGTCACCTTTATTTGGCGTCTGGCTATCATGACCCACAAACACCCAGGCATTCACAAATAAATGCTGCATCTCCAGCCTATACACCGCCTGACTGGTGTATACGTCACGATGAACCTGATCACCTTTAAAAAGCGCTGACACATCGGATACTGTATGCATAGGTTTGCTCCTATCTAAATATCAATTACAAGGCGTGGTGATTTAGACCGGCTGACACAGATTTGCATCACTCTCCCAGACTCGCGCTCTGCGTCTGATAGCACAACGTCGCGGTGGTCCGGTATACCGCTGATCACGTCACACTGACAAATGCCACAGTCACCACGCTGGCAATCGTACATGACATCAATGCCGGCAGATTCCAGCGCTTCTATAATGGTTTGATTGGCAGCAACGTTTACTACCTGCCCTGAGTCACTGATCTCAACTTCAAAGGCGGTATCGCCTTGCTGAATTTCTGCGGTGGTAAAAAGCTCGATGTGAATGGCACTTTCAGGCAAACCCGCAGATACCGCAGCAGCCCGAGCGGCATCAATCATGCCGCGAGGCCCACACAGATAGACCAGAGTATTTGGCGCTTGCGAGCGCATGAGTGCGGCCACGTCTAACGGATTACTATCATCAAGATATAATGACACAGCATCACCAAATGCTTCGGTTAACGAGTCAGCAAACCCCATACGCGAAGCATCACGGGCCCTATAATGTAATTGAAAAGTGCGACTTTGCTTTTGCAACTGAGTTGCCATTGAAATCATTGGTGTAATACCAATACCACCAGCCAGCAGCAATACTGGTTCAGCACTGTCGACCAATGAAAAATTATTTTTTGGAAGCTCAACCTCAATAGTTTGGCCAGCACTCATCTTGTGCATCACCTGCGAACCACCGTCACCGGTATCCTCACGCTGAACGGCTACGGTATATAAGTCACAAGCACTCGGCCAATCCACCAGAGAGTAGCGTCGCTTGCCGGTATCACCTAGTTCGAACTCAATATGCGCACCTGCCGAATAGCCCGACAACGCATTGCCACTGGCAGACCGGAATTTCATCACGCGGATTAAGGGTGTCGCCGCTTCGGCTTGTTCTAGTATTAGTTTCAATGTAGCATCTCCACAGCAATATTATATGGTTTTTCATATTGTTTGCATCTGTTTTTTGCCAAGCTGCGTGCCGGGGTTAATGGCATACGGACAACATTACTTTCAGAAGTCTTAGAGTTTTGCCTTCTGACACGCTGAATTTTTCTATGCAGTCCACTGCTTTTCCAGCTCCTCTCAAGGATCAGGATAAAAAGCGTCGCGCGGGCTTACACGATGCCGGCGCCATTATTAGCCGCTGTCCAACACAAGATATACTTGCCACAAGACAACCAATGAGCACTGACCAATGAGTAATGGCAATAAGGCAAAAACCGCCACCGGGGCATCCTCAGGTTTTGTATCGTCTTACCTGCTGTATCTGTTGGCCGCAGCAAGCGAAGCTGCCAGTGAACAGTTTCACCTGCGTGTACGCGAAATGGGGTTACGCATACCAGAGTGGCGCGTAATGGCATGTCTTTATGACCAGGACGGGTTAATGATCACCCAGTTAGCTCACTACGCATTGATGGAACAGTCACGCATAACGCGAATCATTGATCAAATGGCCACCCGCGGACTGGTTGTGCGGCGCAACGACAACGTTGACGGGCGTCGGGTTCGGATTTACCTGACTGAGGACGGCCAAGCGTTAAGTGGCGAATTAGTGGAAGCCGCCAAAACTCATGAACGGCAATTGCTTAAGGGGCTTTCAACAGAGGGTGCCAAAAACCTAAAACCTGCTCTAAAGGCACTTCTAAGTAGTTTACAGGCACCGTAACGTCAGGTATTCGGCTTTGTTCTGAATTCAACCTGCCCCCTTTATCGCTAAAGATAAACTACCACCATTACAGCAAACACTACCCGCCCGGAACTGTATAGATCGTAAAGGTAAACGTACCGTACCAAACACCCGGCCACCGACATATAACGCCACCACACCGTTAGTTTATGCGCCGGGCATAATGCCATAAAGTGGCGTGCCGCGGAACGGTATTATAAACACCGCGATAAACTATCGGCGTGCATGGCTTTGTTGTGCGCCGTATGCCTTCATTCTTTGGATAACAACATCACCAACCCCAATCAACAGATTATGATGATTTTCACACAGCAACCAATCCTTTGCTTTGGGCACAATGTAGTACTCAAAACCATAGCACTCACCAATCACTTTTTGAATGTCACTTGAACCAGGCATCCGCAAAAGAGAAAATAAAGATCCTCGTCAAGGCAGAATGCCTCGCACCTGGTTAAAAGAAAAAGTACTGCCAGCTTTTGAAGGCCGAATCCTCGCTATTGACATCAAGACTGCAAGATGCTGCGCTGAACTACACTTTGCTGACCCGAGATCACAGAGAGACGCTTTTATAGCTGCTACTGCGCTGGCTCATCAAATGACGGTCGTTACTCGAAACTACTTATAGAAAAGTACTATGAGTCAACTTAGTAAGGCACGCCCTTAAAAAGGGTCAGGCAGTTCAACGCACGGCTGCCAGTTCTTTATCCAGTGCAGCACCTTCCTCATCAGCCAATGCAGCCTGCCGCAAACGTGCAATCACTTCTGCCGCATCGTGTCGACTGGAACATTCAGTTAGCGCGCCCATCACCTTTGCAAACTTAG
>JALZUX010000687.1 GCA_023301405.1 Granulosicoccaceae bacterium
CCCTAATTGCAATGAGAAAGCACAGAAATCGCACCGCAACCCGAGTAGATAGATCAACGATCAAGCGGCAACTTTACGCCACACTGACAGAGCAAAAGCTGACGATCCGCTATACTCGTTTTACAACCAATGCAAGCTAGGCGCACATTCATTGCGACCCATCGGCACAAAATGTCTGTGACCCAACTGGCTTAGAGGCATCAGCACTCACATCATTCCATGACCAGTTTTTTTTAACACGAACATCGAGAGCAAGCGCATGAATCTACTCCTTAAGGTGATGCTACCGGTTTTAGTCCTTATCGCCTGTGTTGCAACCGCAAAAGTAGTAGTGGCAAATCGTCCGGAGCCGCAAACCCGACCGCAATTCAAATCCACAACAAGCATTGATGCAACCCGTATTGAGAAATCAGACTATCCAGTATTTATTCAGACCCAGGGCACCGTCAGCCCGTCACGACAAGGGTCACTGGTACCAGAGGTGTCTGGCTCAATAATTTCTGTGTCACCCAACTTTGTTGTTGGTGGCTCCTTTCGCAAAGACGAAGTATTACTGGAAATTGACCCCCGCGACTTCGAAATCGCGCTAACGCTCACAGAAGCCACGTTTGCGCAGGCAAAAGCTGCACTTGCCGAAGAAACAGCACGTGCGACGCAGGCCAGTGAAGACTGGAAACGACTAGGCCGCAAAGGCTCGCCATCAAGCCTTACCTTGCGTAAGCCTCAAATGGCTGCGGCGCAAGCCACACAGGAGAGCGCCAGAGCAGAGGTACGACGTGCTCAACTCCACCTCGACCGCACCAAAATAAAAGCAAGCTATGATGGCAGCGTAAGCGCAAAAAATGTTGATCTTGGACAATACGTGAGCACCGGCAGCACACTTGGTGAAATACATGCCATTGACACTGCAGAAATCAGGTTGCCACTGAATAATCAGCAACTGGGTTTCATCACCCTGCCCGGCGTGGGCAGCAGCATCAAAAGCGAAGTCACCGTCAACGCCAGCGTGGGCGGCACCGAACACACATGGAACGGCAGTATTGTTCGCAGCGAGGGGACGATTGACCCAAACAGCAGACAACTATTTGTGGTCGCACAAGTCGACAACCCAAATAACCTTGCATCTGATCGCCCGCCACTGCGAGTAGGCCAGTATGTTAAGGCCAACATCGCCGGTAAAGTTCTAAAAGATGTATTTGTGATTCCACGCTCTGCACTTCGAGAAGAACGGGAAGTATTGGTCGTTGATGAACTCAACACCCTGCAGGCAAAAACAGTCAACGTTATATGGAAAGACGCCAGTGTAGCTGTGATTAACGACGGGCTTGAGACAGGTGATGTAATCAGTCTTACTGCACTAGGATCTGTCACTAATGGTACCCGGGTCAGGGCTACCATTGATGGCGTCGCTCCGCCAAACGAACGACAACGCCCCAACAGCGCCACAGCATCAACCTCACAAGATGATGCACAAAGCAGCAGTAAAAGTACTAGTGGCAGTGACAACCCACGAATGGCAGAACTAAAAACCTTGATCGAATCTGGCGGCGAGTTGCCACAACAAGCAAAGCAAAGATTTGAAGCACAAATTGCGGCTAATGAACCTGTGCCAGATTGGATTCGGCAACACCTCAGAAAAACCGCAGAGGCAAAATAATGCACTCAATGATCGCTTGGTTTACCCGCAACGGAGTCGCGGCAAATCTGATGATGTTTGCCATCATCATTTGGGGCTTGCACGCCGTATCAAACAAAATTCCACTGGAGGTTTTTCCGTCATTTGAACTCGACGCCGTCAGCATCAGAGTCCCCTTTCGCGGGGCATCCCCCAGTGAAGTTGAAGAAGCGATCAACATCAAGATTGAAGAGGCTATTCAAGATGTGCAGGGCATCAAATCAATCACCTCTACAGCCGCCGAAGGAATCGGATCAGTCAGGGTTGATGTCAATACAACGGCCAATATTGATGAGGTACTAGACGATATAAGCCTACGGGTAGACCAGATAACCACATTTCCTGCCGATGCCGACGCACCTTTGGTTTACGTTCCTGAACGTAAACGCGAAGTAATCAGTGTTGTCATTGCCGGTGCTCTTTCAGAAAGAGAGTTGCGACAACTTGGAACAAAAGTTCGCAGCGATCTTGAATCACTACCTAATGTGTCTCAAGTGAGCTTATCAGGGGTGCGTGACTTCGAGCTCGCGATTGAAATCAGTGAGCAAACCTTGCGCGAATACGGCCTGACATTTGCCGAAGTAGCGAATGCCATCAGGCAATCTTCACTTGATCTCTCTGCTGGCGCGATCAAAACGGCGGGTGGTGAAGTACTAATTCGCACCCAAGGCCAAGGCTATACCACTGAGGACTTCGCAAGCGTAGTGGTCATTAATAGCGAAGACGGAAGCCGGGTAACATTAGCTGATGTCGCAAAAATTTCAGATGGCTTTGAAGAAAACGCATTGCAAAAGCATTTTAATAGTCACAGCACTATTGAAATAGATGTTTTCAGAACGGGCAACCAAAGCGCTATCATCGTTGCCGATGAAGTTAAGGACTATTTGCTGGAAGCACAGCTCACAATGCCCGAGAACGTCACACTGGGGTATTGGCGTGACAGGTCTCGAGTTGTAAAAGCAAGACTCTCAACGCTAAACAAAAGTGCCATCCAGGGTGGCATGTTGGTAATCTTACTGCTAGCGTTGTTTTTACGACCGGCGGTAGCATTCTGGGTTTTTATTGGCGTACCAGTTTCGTTTATGGGTGGACTGGCGCTAATGCCCGAGATAGGCGTGACACTCAATTTAATTAGCCTGTTTGCTTTTATATTAGTACTTGGGATCGTGGTTGATGACGCCATTGTGACCGGTGAAAATATTTACACTCACATGCGGCGCAAACCCAACGCAACAGAGGCCGCCATTTCAGGCGCACAGGAAGTTGCGATTCCGGTCACGTTCGGGGTGTTAACGACAGTTGCTGCATTCATGCCCTTGCTGCTGGTAGAGGGTGTACGAGGAAAAATTTTCGCACAAATCCCGATGATCGTAGTTCCTGTGTTGTTGTTCTCACTGATCGAAACAAAATTTGTGCTACCGGCACACATGAAGCACTTAAACTTTCATAAAAAAACCAAACCCAATCCATTCTCTCGATTACAACACCGCATCGCCGATAGCCTTGAGTGGGCTATTCAAACACTCTATAAGCCGGCAATTAGCGGGTGTATGAGGCAACGGTATCTGACCGTCTCAGTTTTTATCGGCACAGCCATCATTGTATTCAGCCTGGTAAGCGCTGGCCATGTACGCTTTATTTTCTTTCCTCGAATTCAAAGTGAAGTGGCCAACGCATCACTCACGATGCCCTCAGGCACTCCGTTCGAAGTGACCCAAAAACACATTAGCCGAATTAACGATGCCGCTGTAGAACTGCAGAAAAAATACATAGACGCGGAAACAAACGAAAGCATTATCGAAGGTATTATGGCAACCGCCGGAGCTCAAGGCGGCACTAATGGTCAGTCTCATATTGGCCGGGTAACTTTCGAAATCACCCCTCCCGAAGAGCGAACCCTCAACATCACCAGTAGCGAGCTTGTCACTGAATGGCGACGTTCTATCGGGCAAATCCCCGGCGCTAAAGAGATTAACTACCGTGCTGAAATCGGGCGTGGGGGCTCGCCGATAAACGTGCAATTGTCAGGGCAGGATTTTGATCAACTGCGCAATGCCGCCGCCGAAATAAAAGAACGACTCGCCGCTTACCCTGGCGTCGAAGATATCACCGACAGTTTCGAGGGTGGCAAGCAGGAAGTAAAACTCGACATCAAACCGCAAGCGCAGGCTCTTGGCCTCACACTGGCTGATCTTGCAGGACAAGTACGTCAGGCATTCTTTGGCTTTGAGGTACAAACTATACAAAGAGATCGCGACGACGTTCGGGTGATTGTCAGATACCCTGAAGAGGAACGCCGATCATTGGATAGCCTGCAAACCATGAGCATCCGAACACCGGCAGGTGTCGATGTGCCCTTTTCAGAAGTTGCTGATGCCACTATCGGAAGGGGTTTCTCAACCATCAAACGTGTTGATCGTCGTCGCACACTAAACATTGAAGCAGACGCTGACAAGCAAACTGCCGACATAGAAGCAATTAAAAGTGCGCTGGCGAATGATCTTCCGGGGATTCTCGAGCAATACCCGGCTTTGAGCTACACGCTGGAAGGCGAGGCTCGGGAGCAAAGAGACTCCTTTGGCAGCCTACGGACCGGCCTTCTTTTTGTATTAGGAGTAATCTACGCATTGCTGGCAATTCCATTGCGATCTTACGCCCAGCCCATCATGGTCATGTTGGTCATTCCATTTGGCGTGGTAGGAGCAATTTTGGGCCATGTCATCATGGGGATGAACTTAAGCATCATGAGTTATATGGGCATGCTGGCTTTGAGTGGGGTAGTGATTAACGACAGCCTTGTACTGGTGCACTATGTCAACAAAAACCGCGGTGAAGGCCAAACCCTTTTCGAGTCTGTGAGTGACGCTGGAGCTGCACGCTTTAGAGCGATCCTACTAACCTCTTTAACAACATTCTTTGGACTCATGCCATTGATATTCGAAAAGAGCACACAAGCGCAATTTCTTATCCCTATGGCAGTATCACTGGGCTTCGGCATATTGTTCGCCACTGCTGTGACGTTGATACTTATCCCGATTAACTACCTTATCCTTGAGGATATCAAGGCCTTGTTTTCATCAAAACGAACTAAGAGGTTAGCCAACCCCCAAAGCGAATCTGCGATGAACGCAAAGCCGGAGACATAAGCAAAACTACTTATTATAGTAGCGCAGGCACGCGTTCTAATTGTGTGCTTTATCCATTGCCATCGATAGCTCAAGTTAGGCAATTCGCATTCACATATAGAAAAGGTAAAGATAGCTGGTGATAAATATCGTTACGTGATTTGCTCACGCCACAAAGGGCAACTCACAGAGAGTCATTAATCATTCGGCAATGCAGATACAAGGAGTGCTGACATCACCAATGTGCCGGCAATATAACCGACGACGTCCGGCTTGTTTTCAAAGGCAATTGTGGTAAACCAACAAAAT
>JALZUX010000688.1 GCA_023301405.1 Granulosicoccaceae bacterium
TACCCTCAGAACCGGTGTTGCTGTTGCTGTTTGCCGAATACCGGCAAGAGCGATGATTTTCCCAACCCCAACCATCACCGTTATTGATGGCAGCAGCAGTGCAAGATGGCGCCGATGATGTTGATGAATTGGACGAATTCGAGGAAGTTGCACGGCACGATCGACCATTCTCAAAACCCCAAGCCCCGTTCACATCAGCTGTCGAAGAACATGCCGGGTAACCTTGTGGCATTTGGCAGGATCGCCCGTTTTCATATCCCCATCCGTCGCCGTCTGTATCAACAATAGCGCTGCTGCAGGTTCCCGCATGAAGGCTTGTGGGGGTGACGGTGAAGGTGAAGGTTGCTAGTGAAAACAGTATGGGAGCGCTAAAAAGAACAGCGCCACCCCTTTTTAAATATGTTTGTATCAACAGTCTCTTCCGATAACCAGCCATATACGCTGGTGTGTATTGACGTGAGTAAAGCGTTTCAATCGCGGTCAAAAGACAAGCGGTTTGTCCTGCGCTGCACATCACAGTGTTTAAAATTGTGAACAATCATAAAGTTAGTATCATAGGCAGTAGATTAAACAATGGTAATACCATTACCCAAAACCTCGATTCAACTTTAAGCATTCCTTATAGGTCGCTGTTGGCCGGTCAAACTTTTCTATTAATTACTCAACGGTAATATTTTATCCAGTTTCACCTGCTGTTCGCTCTGTCCCCTGTATATCTAGACGACATCCATACAAAGGATGCAGAAAATGTACATTTTCCTGAGTCGGAATTTGCAACATAACCGCTAACACTCTCGTTTTTACGCCGTAAGCTACTGTTTAATATACACATAGCTAGAAAATAGAGATAACAACCCCGTAATCTTACAAACAGAAATGTGAACTAATCGAGCTATGCCAACTTCTTATATCGGATCCGATGTGGCTGTGACGCGTCATCCCCCATACGGCGTTTTCGGTCTTCCTCGTACTCAGCGTAGTTTCCGGCAAAGAACTCAACATGAGAGTCATCTTCGTAAGCCAGAATATGCGTTGCCACACGATCTAGAAACCAGCGATCATGTGATATCACAATGGCAGACCCGGGGAAATCCAGTAAAGCTTCCTCCAGCGCGCGGAGCGTTTCAACGTCAAGATCGTTAGACGGCTCATCAAGCAGCAATACATTGGCGCCCTGTTTAAGTGTCATTGCCAATTGCAAACGGCCACGTTCACCGCCTGATAAATCTTTGACCAGTTTTTGCTGATCAGCGCCTTTAAAATTGAATCGACCGATATAAGCCCGTGATGCCATCTCGAAACTACCAATGGTAATTTGATCTAAGCCACCAGATAAAAATTCAAACACTGTTTTTTCGCCGTCAAGGGACTCGCGACTTTGATCGACCCAGGCGATGTCAACAGTTTCCCCCCTTTCTATAGTGCCGCTGTCGGGTTTTTCGGTCCCCATGATCATACGGAACAAGGTTGATTTACCGGCACCGTTTCCACCGATAACCCCAACAATGGCGCCCTGCGGCACTGAAAAACTCAGGTCGTCAATCAACAGACGCTCACCAAAGCCTTTGCTAACACCATTGAAATCAAGCACTTTCTCACCCAGCCGTTGACCGGTGGGTATGTAAATTTCGTTGGTTTCACTGCGTTTTTGAAATTCACGCGACTGCATTTCTTCAAACCGCGCCAGCCTGGACTTTGATTTCGACTGCCGTGCTTTGGCGCCTTTGCGAACCCATTCAAGTTCTGCTTTCATGGCTTTTGAGTGCGAAGACTCTTGTTTTGATTCCTGATCAAGCCGTTCTGACTTTGCCTCCAGCCAACCAGAATAATTACCTTCGTAAGGAATACCGCGTCCACGGTCAAGCTCTAGAATCCAGCCGGCAACGTTATCAAGAAAGTAGCGGTCGTGGGTAATCGCAACCACGGTGCCGTCAAAGTCATGCAGAAACCGTTCTAGCCAGGCGACGGAGTCAGCATCAAGGTGGTTGGTGGGTTCGTCTAATAAGAGCATATCGGGGCCAGACAACAACAGCTGGCACAAGGCCACTCGTCTTTTTTCTCCACCAGACAAATTCTTAATGACGGCGTCCCATGGCGGCAGGCGCAACGCATCGGCGGCGATGTCGAGTTGCCGCTCTAGATCGTGACCACCGGTAGCCTGGATAATAGCTTCAAGCTTGGCTTGCTCGGCGGCTAATGCGTCAAAGTCAGCATCTGGTTCGGCATAGGCGGCATAGACATCATCAAGGCGCTTTTTAACCGAATTGACTTCATCGACCGCCTCTTCCACGGCCTCACGAACAGTCTGATCGTCTTTTAGCAATGGCTCTTGCGGCAAATAACCTATTTTTATATCAGCCATCGGGCGGGCTTCACCATCGATTTCAGTATCGAGCCCGGCCATAATTTTAAGTAAGGTCGATTTACCAGCGCCGTTCAACCCCAAAACGCCAATTTTTGCACCAGGGAAAAACGATAAGGAAATATCTTTGAGGATTTGACGCTTGGGCGGAACTACTTTTCCCACCCGATTCATTGTGTAGACGTATTGAGCCATGCTAGAACATACCGGTCTTGTTAGATTAGCACTACGCAGCCAACAACCCCCGCGCCGCTATAATGCGGTACAGTTCAAGGGGACGTCAGGGCACATAGTGCGCATGTAAATGTAGTGACATCGGAAACAATACTTGTAACTCGCCTCTGGTGGCCTAAACACAAGACAACATTAAGTACTTAACCTTACCCCTTACTTTACCATATATACGTTTTCGGGCACTTCAGTATCCACTGATAACAATTTCATCTAGAGGACCAACAATCAATGAGCAAACAGGAATACATTTCTCATGGCGAGCTAAGTATCGCCGCCCCACTGCACAAATTATTAGCTGAAGAGATCTGTCCGGGCACCGGGGTTGAACCAGACAAGTTCTGGACAGAACTCGAATCAATCATCAAAGACTTCGCCCCACGTATTAAAGCTCACCTGAACACCCGCGACGACTTACAAGAAAAAATAGACCAGTGGCACAAGGCCAACAACCATGGCCCTGACTACGATGCAGCCGCCTACAAGTCACACCTGCAATCCATTGGCTACCTTGAGCCGGCAATAGATGCCTTCACCATTAACACCAGCAACGTTGACCCAGAAATTGCCACCATCGCCGGTGCACAGCTTGTAGTCCCTCTGGATAACGCACGTTTTGTGTTGAATGCCGCCAACGCACGCTGGGGCAGCTTATACGATGCCCTCTACGGCACCGACGCAATCCCTGAAACAGACGGCGCAACCCGTGCTGGCGGCTACAACCCGAGTCGTGGCGCTAAAGTAGTCAGCTACTGCCGTGACTTTCTAGACCAGCATTTCCCGCTTGATAACGGCTCGCACCACAATGCTACCGGCTACAAAAACAACGGCGGGACACTAGAAATTCAACTAGATAGCGGCACGGCTGCAAAACTGGCGTCACCTGATCAATTCAAAGGTTATAACGGTGATACCGCTTCACCTGACAGCGTACTACTGGGCAAAAACAATCTGCATGCCGAGCTATGCTTTGACGACACCCACCCGATTGGCAAAACCGATGCTGCACACCTGTGCGACATCATTCTTGAATCAGCCATTACCACCATTTGTGATTGTGAAGACTCCGTAGCATCTGTTGATGCCGACGACAAATGCATGGTGTACCGAAACTGGCTGGGCCTGATGACCGGCAAACTTGCACACTCTTTTGAAAAGGGCGGCAAAACCGTTGATCGTAAGTTATCTGCTGATCGCCACTACACAGCCGCTTCAGGGGGCGACCTCACCCTCCCCGGCCGCAGCGTTTTATTAGTACGTAACGTTGGCACACAGCTAACCATTGATACCGTCAAATATGCCGGCGCTGACGTACCGGAAACATTAATCGATGCTATGGTCACTTCACTCTGTGCCAAACACGATATCCTCAACAACGGGCAGTTCGCCAATAGCCGCACCGGCTCTGTTTATATCGTTAAACCAAAAATGCATGGCTCTGCAGAAGTGGCGCTGGCCAATGAACTGTTCGGCCGCGTTGAAAGCGCGTTGTCTATGGAACCCAACACATTAAAGATGGGCATCATGGACGAAGAACGCCGCACCACGGTTAACCTTAAGGCGGCCATCAATGCTGCCAGTACCCGTGTTGTATTTATTAACACAGGCTTCCTCGATCGCACTGGTGATGACATCCATACCTGCATGGAAGCCGGGCCGATGCTGCCAAAAGCAGAAATCAAGCAAGCGATATGGCTAACGGCCTACGAAGATAACAATGTTGATTGCGGTTTAGCATGCGGTTTGCAGGATCATGCACAAATCGGCAAAGGCATGTGGGCCATGCCTGATGAAATGGCCGCCATGCTAAAAACTAAAATCCAGCACCTTGAGCAAGGTGGCAACACCGCATGGGTTCCATCACCAACCGCGGCAACCTTGCACGCCACTCATTACTTTAGCATGAACGTTCGCAATCACCAGAACGAACTCAAAAAGCGAACACCAGCCAGTGTCGATGACATCCTGACCATTCCGTTGCTACCCAAAGGTCGCAACCTCAGCGCGGAAGAAATCAAAAATGAACTAGACAACAATTGCCAGGGAATTCTGGGTTACGTTGCCCGTTGGGTTGGTCAGGGAATTGGTTGCTCCAAGGTACTTGATATCAACAACGTTGCACTAATGGAAGACTGCGCAACACTTCGAATATCAAGCCAGCACATCGCCAACTGGATACACCATGGTATTGTCACTGAAGAAGAAGTCACTGAATCCATGAAAAGGCTAGCCGTTTATGTTGA
>JALZUX010000689.1 GCA_023301405.1 Granulosicoccaceae bacterium
AACTGATATTACGAGGTTAACCGCAACTGCTTTGCCGATGGTTTAGGCATACATTAATACTGCTGATCCAGAGGCAAGGCAAGTTGCGGGTGATTTTTAAAATAGTACTGAAAGCACGTTGATGTACCAGTAACAAAAAGATTGTCAGTACACTACAGCGCTCACGGCTGTGTGCACTGCCAATCCTGGTCACACATCATATCTTATGTATTACACAAGCTGATAAAGTGTGTGGGTTTACTCCACTTCAGTGATTATGGATTTCTCAGGGCTGCGGAGTTGACCCACGAGTAAATCCGTTTATTAGCATTATTTTTGAAATATCCCCACACTAACTTCAGCGAGTACTGAGTTGGTGTTGAGCTGTCGGGTTTATAGATATTAAGGTGTACTTCATCTACATTTCTATCCATCTGAAAAACTGTTCCTATTGGCGCAGCATCATGAGCTACACCGTAGCGTTGTGAGCCTGTCTCAGGGATGTTTTTAAGGCCTGATATCAAACCTTCGCGGGTAAAGTAGTATTTCGCCTTACCAGCGTTACCAGTCCGATTAGGCGTTAGATACCATTCTTCAGCTTCACTAGGTAGAGTTGCAGACTTTACGACCTTGGGAGCATAGTCTGCGTCATTAAGACTGTCTTGAATTAGCGCTAGTCGTTTATCTACGTTGCGTTGCAATATTTTCCTGATACCGTTTCTAGGTTTGAAGTTACCCAGCTCAACCCATCCTGATTTTCTTCCACCTTCTGTAATGTTAACAGACCAAGCGTAAATCATACGTTTGATGTTTCCGTTAATGACCATTTTGGTTATTCCTCCGGCGATAATCCCGCCGTCTCTACCATCTGCGCCACCATTGATAGAACCAATCACACTATCTTTAGCCGTACCTATAACATTGCCTTGATTGTCGTAGAGTTTACCTCCTGTGATTTGCATGTTATTGCCGTTCTGCAAATCAATTTTATTATAGATTTTCTGGCCGTAACTCCCGTACGCATGGTAATTCGGGTTGTACTCTTTTGGAGGTATATTAAAGTTACCACCAACATCGGAGCTCCAGTGATTTTCCGCGAAACTTTCTCCTGCCAGCAGTAAAGCGGAAGAAAGTGTTAAGGCGGTTATCAGTTGTTTCATAATTGTTTATCCATGTAATTACAAATTTAAAATAAATCGCTGTTTTATATCGTCTATAAGCTATTTCACTGATGAAAAGATCTCATCAAAGAGATAAGATTCGTTAGAAATTTTGAACGTATACCATGTGTGAAGACAGGGACTAAGAAATCGGACTACAGAGTGGTTGCATTTCCCGGTAGTGAAAATACAATTGGTTGCAATGGGACAATATAATTGCTTGCGACGCGTGAAATATTGGAGCCAGGCTTTTTGTGCCAAAATAGGCGCCTGCGTATGGGAGAGGGCACAAACCAGATTCCAACGGGACAAAGTAGCGGCAAGCTCCACATAATTCTTAAGCAATGCCAGTGATAGTTCTAGCATTAGGTATTTCTGTGCACGCAGTGATAAGTAATTAATTCTACGTAGTGCTTTATATCAGCCTTGAAATATCAAAGGGTTGGGGAGTGGCTGCACAGCTGAGGCTGTAAATTCTGAGAGTGGACAGGTACATAAAAACTTGCCTGTTTTATTCGCGTGCCCGACGGCTGAGTGGTTGGGTCAGCCTCGCGCTGGAGTTTTAAAATGTATCTGGTGAAGCTGGTTTGAGAGATTCGCAATGTACAGGGTTAGCTTGCCAATTAACTTACAGAATGCTCCGCCAATCTGATCGACCTACCAACAAAGTAAATGGAGGCTTACGTTGCCCACTCTGGTGTTGGAAACATTGGTAGGCATTGCCTCAAAATCAAAACGTGTGTGCATATATATCCAGTAGTGCAGACTTTTCGTGGCCGCAGCCATTAGACGGATGAGCGGTAATCCAGTATGTTGAATCGGGGATAAAATCCAGAATTAGTCTGCTTTTATTGTGATGACCGATCAGAGCCCTGTCGTCAACACTATTACTAATCTAGTTACCGCAGCTTGTATCTTTGGCCTGACTAGACGCCTGTGCATTGAGTTCCGAGTCTGTAAGAATATCGTGTCTGTTCGGCACGTTGGCTTTGCCGGGCACGGTACTATCGTTTTTTGTGGGCACCGATAAACCGTTCTGGTTATTGGCGTTAGATAGTAGGGCCGTTGTCCCAGTTGTCTCAGTTGCAAAGCGGCAGGCACTGACGGTACGGATTCTCGCTGTGCATTTAACGAGAGGGCAATAATCCTTTAGCCATTCGTATTCACGTGCAATAACGCGGTAAACTGTAGAGCCACTGGAAATCCGCGAGTTCACTTTTGCAGCTAATCTTTTTTACTGACCTTGATGGCACCTTGCTGGACCACGAAACCTATGATTTCAGCCCGGCTCTACCTGCACTGCAAGCGCTTAAGGCTCACGGGGTCCCGTTGATACTTGCGTCAAGTAAAACAGGCCCCGAGATAGCGGCCCTGCGATCGGTTTTGGGGTTTGAACACTGCCCGGCGATCATTGAAAACGGCTCCGGCGAATTGCCACCGGGTGCGACGCCTGAAATTGACAACGAGTTTTATCTTCGACTACGCGAGGCACTCAATTCGTTGCCTGAATCGGTTCGTCAGTGTTACACCGGTTTCGGCGACATGAGTAACTCAGAAGTGGTCGCGCTGACCGGGTTGCCAAAGGATTCTGCACGTTTAGCCAGGCAACGCGGATACACAGAGCCGGGAGTGTTTGATGGCAGCGACGACGACAAACGTTATTTTATCGACT
The DNA here is from genome assembly GCA_023301405.1 of Granulosicoccaceae bacterium. Lineage (GTDB taxonomy): Bacteria > Pseudomonadota > Gammaproteobacteria > Granulosicoccales > Granulosicoccaceae. The sequence continues at coordinate 2,812 of JALZUX010000689.1, forward strand.
TGCTGGCCGGGTGCGGGGTTAGTGCCCGCGATGGTGGACGATTTCTGACGTTGTCTTTTGGTCGCACCAAGGCCGATGGACTACTTGAGATTGCGCAACGAATGGGAGCAACAAAGACAGTGGCACTGGGTGATGCGCCTAATGACCTCGATATGTTGCTGGCGGCAGACCAGGCAGTGATTGTGCGTAACGATCATGCACCACAGGTTGGCAATGTACCCGGGGCAATACGCACAGAGGTCGCCGGCCCGGCCGGGTGGAACGCTGCAGTGCTTTCACTGTTAGAATCTAGTTACCGGTAGTCTAACAACCAAAACAATGAAGAGTTTAAATGGCTGACTTTCATCAGAACGGAAATATCGCGCAATTCCACAATTTGCGTACGCAACGACTGGAGCAGATGGTTTATGAACTCGAAACCTTCACCCAGAGCCGACGTATATCACTGATATTGCCCTCCCTGTTTTCCGAGTTGGAAGGGGAGGCGCTGGCAAATATTCTGAATGAGTTATCGCAGGTTACTTATGTCAACCGAATTGTTGTCGGGCTCGATCGTGCCACTGAAAAACAATTCAGAATGGCGCGCAGTGTATTCGACCAGCTACCCCAGAATCATCAGGTCATATGGAACCGTTCACCGCGCATGCTGGAATTCTGGAACAAGCTCGAGCAGCTTGGTATTGGCCCGGTTGAAGATGGAAAAGGTAAAAACGTCTGGACCTGCCTTGGGTATTTATTGTCGTGTGCTGATACCGACGTAATGGCAATTCACGATTGTGATATCACCACCTACAATAAGGAAATGCTGGCAAGACTGGTGTACCCCGTGGCAAACCCTGCTTTCCCTTATCAGTTGTCCAAAGGATTTTATCCGCGTGTAGACGAGACCAAACTCAATGGTCGTGTTACCCGGTTGCTGGTTAGTCCATTACTGATCGCGTTAAAAAAGGTGATTGGCGATCGCGACTACCTGGACTATCTACGCAGCTTCCGCTACCCGCTATCCGGTGAGTTTGCGCTGCGTGCATCGTTTCTGCCGGACATCCGGATACCGTCTGACTGGGGGCTTGAAATTGGTGTGTTATCTGAAGCCTGGAGAAGTATGGCACCACATTCAGTATGTCAGGTTGAAATCGCAGACAACTATGATCACAAACATCAACCGGTCAGTGCGGAAGATGCTGCGACCGGGCTGAATCGGATGTCAGTAGATATCTGTAAAGCGATTTTTCGTAAACTGGCTGCCGACGGAACAGTGTTTACGCCAAATGTATTCCGCACACTGAAAGCAACTTACTATCGCCGTGCGCTTGATATGATTGAAGTTTACGCTCACGATGCAATGATGAACGGTCTAACACTCGACCGGCACGCCGAAGAAAAATCGGTTGAGTTGTTTGCAGAAAATATTATGCAGGCCGGTGAAGTTTTCCTTAATTCACCGCACGAAACGCCGTTCATTCCTAACTGGAGTCGTGTTAATGCTGCGGCGCCGGAGCTTGTGTATGAACTCAATCGAATTGTTGCTGCTGACGAGGCAGACTACAGCCCTGAACCTTTTATATCCGGTTCGTGATCCACCGACACTGATAAGGTGCAAGAAAAACGTCAGTTTGATTGTCATTCAGCGTTTCGCCGGAAAGAATATCAAGCCAGTGTTCATCGGCAATTAGATTCAACGCTGATAAAGGAATGCTGACCTGTGCGTTACTCATATTGTGCAGTGCAAAAATCGACTGTGATCGATCAAGAGACTGGCGCCAGATGCCGAAAACACGTTCGTCCAGTCGCAGGGTAAATTGCGTGGCATTGGGATGAAAAGCCGGTTGGCGCGCTCTCAGCCGTAAACGTTCCGAGAGTGCGGACAACACCTTTGACTGGTTTGTCTCCGGGTCTGTCAGTTTTGCGCGCAGTGTTGGGTAGTCCCACCGGTGACGGTTAATCGCCCGGTTCATATTCCGTTTCTTTACTCCTTCGTTATCATTGTCGGTGGCGAGCAGAGAATGTATATAGAATGCCGGTATACCCTCCAGCGACATCACAATGGTTTGGGATGTAAGAAAGCGCGCCATGTGAAGATCATCGGTGCCGTGAAAGGTATGGCTGAGTGCATCAAAGTAAGTGCAGTTGAGTTCGTAAATGGCCTCAGAGCCGTCTTCAAGCGTACGCATAGATGCTCTGCCACCTGCGCTAATGACGGTGTCTACCATCTGCTTGATTTCGTCGGCGGGTAATAGTCCTTCTGCCGGCCTCATGCCTATGCCATCGTGACTGGCCGTGAAATTGAAATAGCTGCAGCCCATTGGAGCCGGTGGCATAGTCATTTGCCACTGGTTTAAATACTTTGCAGTGCCTGCCTGCAGGCCATGCAATATTAACGGTGGCAGCGGGAAATTGTAAATAACATGTGCTTCGTCACCACTACCGAAGTACGACAGATTTTCAGCCTTGGGCACATTGGTTTCAGTGATAAGGATGATGTCTTCATCGGCGTAGTCGGCAAGCACACGAAGTAGTTTAACTATTGCATGTGTCTGGGGTAAATGAATGGATGACGTTCCGGGCTCTTTCCATATAAATGCCACAGCGTCGAGTCGAATAATCCGTATACCCATCTTCACATGCAAGCGGATAATGCGAATCATCTCAATCAGCACTTCAGGGTTTTTGAAGTTAAGATCGATCTGATCGTGGCTGAACGTGCACCACACGTGGCGCGTGCCATTTGGGGTAATAACCTCCTGCAGTAGCGGGCTAGAGCGTGGGCGCACCGTGGCAGACAGGTCATCCTGCGGGCTGGCTTCAAAGAAATAGTGTTTGTAGGGCTCGTGCCCTTGACGATAACCGTTAAACCATTTGCCTTGGCTGGATACATGGTTAAGAACCAGGTCGGACATCAGGTTAAAGCTGGTGGCGATTCTTTGAATATCAGCCCAGGAGCCCAATGATGAATTCACCGTTTCGTAGTCAGTGATCGAAAAACCATCGTCGGAGGTATATGGAAAAAACGGTAAAATATGAACGCTGTTGAGGACACCCGGCAACTGAGTCTCCAGAAAGTCGTGCAACAGATCGAGTGGGTTGTGTTTACCGTCGCGTAAGCTGTCGCCGTAACTGATTAGAATGGCGTCCTGTTGTGACCACTGCGAGTTATCAGCTGTTTTACCGGTGCTTGCAGGGCTGCTACTGTCTGGCCAAAAAGCGCCGATGACACGATCGCTGAGTGACTCTGAGTCCAGTTGTGGATATATCTGTTGCAATAGCCGTGATAGCGATTCATTTAGCACGGGCGATAGTCTGTGTGTGTGAGCCTGGGCATTAGCCTGAGTCTTTTGTGAGTGTGTAAGGGCTGCAATAATACATAAAAAACGTTGAAAGTTTTGTGTCGCCTTTGTGAAGAAGTTGTTCAGGTAATAGCCAACTGCAGTGGCAGGTGCAGCACAGCTATCTGCTGTCGGTATAAAATTGCCATAATTGTCAGCAACCAACGTAGCGTCAAGACAGTTTTTACCTGCTTTTCTTCTATGTAAGCAATTCAGTTAAGCGCCTCGGCAAACTATTGAGTCAGGAGATTAATATAACGATTAAACACTATGGCGACCGGAGTTTCGAACTCTAGCGAATTTCATTGCACCTGCATTGCGCGTATTGTGCAGCGGGGTGAGCAAAAAAATGCAGCGGCTACTTCATTCGTTTTATTCCCTTCTTCGCTGACACCGGGGTGATAGTTATGTCAGTCACTGCAGTACACCGGGATACCGGTGTCCGTATTACTGACTTGTTACGCCGATCTTTCGCACCCGTGGATGGGTAATTGTCATATTGCAGCTGTTTATTGGAGTATGAGTTACCGGTGGCTAATCCAGGCTTGCATGTGGCCAGAACGATTTCAGGTTACCCGGGGTTAAAGAAGCCATGTCTTTTTCGTCAAATCTGTCAACGCTGTTGGTGCTTTGCTTTGTCAAGCCCCGCATCGCACTGTCTGATCGAATC
>JALZUX010000690.1 GCA_023301405.1 Granulosicoccaceae bacterium
GTCGGCTTGATGTCACTTGGATTCATGGCATTTTCAGGGATACAGCTTTAATGGACGGCTTGACGCAAAGGAGTAGAAAATAATGGCTGAGATTCTGATCGGCGTTATATTGTTCACGATAATACTACTGTTATTGGTGTTCATTATATTGGGGGCCAAGTCGGTACTGGTCGCCAGTGGTAATGTGGAAGTCTTGATCAATGGTGAGAAAACCATTCTTGCGCCTGTTGGCTCAAAACTACTTGGGGCATTGTCAGAAGCAGAGTTGTATGTGGCTTCTGCCTGCGGCGGGGGCGGTACCTGTGGTCAGTGCCGGGTTAACGTGCAAGAAGGCGGTGGGTCAATACTGCCCACCGAGACCAGTCATATCAACAAGCGCGAAGCAGCTGCTGGTGGTCGGTTATCGTGTCAGTTGACTGTAAAGCAAGACATGAAAATCACCGTTCCCGATGAAGTATTCGGGGTGAAAAAATGGCAGTGCACTGTTCGCTCAAACAATAATGTAGCGACCTTTATTAAGGAACTGGTGCTAGAGCTACCAGTGGGTGAATCAGTACCGTTTCGGGCTGGCGGATACATCCAGATTGAATGCCCGCCGCACGATGTTAATTACAGCGATATAGATGTTGCCGAGAAATTCCGCGGTGACTGGGATCGGTTCAACTTATGGAAGATCACCTCGCAGGTGAAAGAGCCGGTGGTACGTGCTTACTCAATGGCCAATTACCCTGAAGAAGCGGGCATTGTCATGCTTAATGTGCGCATCGCAACGCCACCACCAGGCAGTGTTGATGATATCCCTGCCGGGGTGATGTCCTCATGGATCTTTAATCTAAAGGCAGGTGACAAAGCTGATATCTCAGGGCCGTTTGGTGAGTTCTACGCCAAAGAAACTGAAAACGAAATGGTGTTCGTTGGCGGTGGAGCCGGTATGGCGCCTATGCGCTCGCACATTTTTGATCAGTTGATGCGTCTTGACAGCAGCCGTAAAATCACATTCTGGTATGGTGCTCGCAGTCTGCGTGAAACTTTCTATGCTGATCATTTCGACAAGCTGGCAGAAAAACATGATAATTTCGAATGGCATCTGGCGCTGTCAGATCCACAGCCTGAAGACGACTGGTCGGGCTATACTGGTTTCATACACAACGTATTAAATGAAAATTACCTGAAAGATCACTCTGCACCCGAAGACTGTGAGTTCTACATGTGTGGCCCGCCAATGATGAACGCGGCGGTTGTCGACATGTTGCAGGAACTCGGTGTAGAAGACGATCATATAATGCTAGACGATTTTGGTGGATAGAAAAATGGACAGACGTGCTTATTTAAAGGCTTCCGTTGCTTTTGGCAGTAGCCTGCTTATGCCCGCCGGTGTGTTAGCGCTGGTAGGGTGCAGTCGTACACCGCTGACCCCTGAGCTTGCCGGCTTCAATGGCAGCACCATGGGTACCGGTTTCAGTGTGCGCTTAGGGGTCAGTAAATTACCAGAGATTGATCAACTGGCAGCGCAGGTCAGTGAAGTGCTGAAAGACGTTGATATACACATGTCTACCTGGCGTGCAGATTCAGAGCTATCACTGCTTAACGCCAGCCGCCACAGTGACTGGCAAGCGATGACGCCAGCCACCACGCAAGTCATTGCACAAGCACTGGATACAAGCGCACGAAGTGACGGTGCGTTTGATGTCACTGTTGGTCCGTTGGTTGACCTTTGGGGGTTTGGTGCGGGTGCTGACGATAGCACTGCTGGCAGCAAGCCCACCGGGCAGGCGATCAGCCGCCGTATGGCCCAGGTAGGGCATGGCTCGATCGAAGTGAACATCGCCGAAAATACGGTTCGCAAACTCAATGCGGGTACCAGACTTGATCTTTCAGGTATAGCCAAAGGGCACGCGGTTGATCGCGTAGCGGCTTTGCTTGATAGTGCAGGGCACCACAGCTACCTGATTGAAGTCGGCGGTGAATTGAAAGCCCGCGGTCGGAAGCCTGACGGCAGCGCATGGCGGGTGGCCATCGAAAGACCATCGGTTGGCAAGCGTCAGGCGTTCAGAGCGGTAGACCTCAATAATCAGGCAATTGCCACTTCTGGTGACTACCGTAATTTCTTTTCCAATGGTGGCCAACGTTACTCCCATTCTATTGATCCCCGAACCGGCGCTCCGGTCAATCATCAGTTGGCTTCGGTGAGCGTGGTCGCTGAATCAACCATGGCGGCTGACGCTTTATCAACAGCACTGATGGTGCTGGGCCCCGATGGTGCAATGGCATTTGCCAACAAACATCAAATTGCCGCTCACCTGATCCTTAAATCCGGCACTTCTTTAAAAGAAGAATACAGTCGGGCCTTTGAACCGTTAGTAAGCTAACAGTTCAACTCACAACCTAAGGAGCCTCCGTGGCACTATTTATTGTAACTTTTAGCATCATGCTGTTGGCGGTGGTGGGCATGGCCGTCGGGGTGTTGTTTGGTCGATCCCCCATTGCCGGAAGTTGCGGTGGTTTAAATGCTGTTAATGATTCGGGTGAATGCGGGGCATGCTCCCGGCCTTGCTCTGCGCGCAGAAATGCCCAGTTACAAGCAAAGTTTACAGGTCAGAATATTAATCAACCGGGGACACTTTGATGGCGATCAAAGGTATAAAAGTCAGTGAGTACATGGCAGCAAACCTAACCACGTTCAAACTTGACACCGAAATGCGTGATGCAATCGAACACATGGTTGATAAGCGTATCTCCGGCGCCCCGGTTGTTGATGATCACGGCAATCTGGTGGGTATGCTTTCTGAACAAGACTGTATGAGGGTTGCTTTAAGCGCTGGATACCACGGCGACTTCGGAGGGTTAGTGAAGGACTACATGAACGCCACGGTGACTACTATCGATGCGGACACAAGTATTTTACAGTTGGCGCAATTGTTTATTGATAAACCATT
>JALZUX010000691.1 GCA_023301405.1 Granulosicoccaceae bacterium
CTCAGTGATCTACCGGTCGGCCAGTTAAACCACGATCAACGTCGACTGGTCGCCATGGCAAGAGCAACGGTTCATCGACCACAGATACTACTGGTTGATACACCAGAGGCCGAGTTGAACGAATCCACGGAGCTTACGCAAAAAGCGATACTGCAAAGCGCAATCAACGATGAAACAACCGTAGTTGTCACAGGAAAACTTTCAGCGTTACCTGAAGTAATTGACAATTTACCCAAAGGCAGTAAAGCACTTGTAATTCACAACGGCACAATTAATCCATATGAAAACATTGCACACCCCACCAGAGATTAAAAAGGCCACCGGCGCCACTCTGCCCTTGCTTCCCGGGTTACGTGATTCACTGCACCTTAAAGCCCTAACCGACGTTTTTCTCAGCGCAAAGCGCGGCAAGTTCTCAAAGCTACACATTATCGTCGTCATGGCCCTGTTGTTAGCAATCCCAGCTGCCGTCTTGATTCTTTCCAACGGGCTAAATAAAGCCAGCGATAATTTGCAACAGGCTCGGCGAATTAGCATGTTTATGGACCCCAGCACTCCTACCACGGTGGCCGAACAGCTCAGCGAAATGCTCATCAACAACAATTCGGTCAGCACTGCATCGCTAATAGCGCTACAGTCTGATTCGCAGAACGATCTAGTACCGGTAATGTTAGAAGTCACTCCGTCACCTGGAATTGGCACTGTGTTAGTGATCGAGCTTGCAGATCAACTACGCGCCTTGGCGGGAGTTGAGTTTGTGGAACTAAACATAGAAAGACTTGGCCAAACAGAACTGACACACAATCAGCTCACACGGTACGCACAAGCGTTTAATGCAGCAGCGCTTATAATTGCCGGGCTACTAATGCTGGCAATCAGCTACCGTGATGTCCGGGAAAGCAAAAACAATATACGACTGATGAAACAACTAGGCGGCACGCTCACCGATATTCGCCGCCCGTTCTTGTACCGAGGACCCGCGTTGGGCGCTCTCGCAGCAGCACTGGGAATCTTTGGGGCAACAGCAATAATCTGGACAACCACAAAGCTGTTTGACATGTCGCCCTATACAGCCCTAATGCCATTAAAACCTACGTTCATCCAGCTACTGATGTTTTTCGCCGTTGTAATGCTCGCCGGATTTACGGCAAATTTACGTTTTTTCTCAACAAAATTTACATTTTATAATCAATAACATAAGTAGATATTTAGTATAATAGAACTGAAATTAAAGGGGCACAACAGATCCCATAAGGACCCTGTCACGTAAATTGCCCATGAACACTCATAGTTTCGATAACCCAGCCGATTATTGAACTTATGGGACTGTTAGCACTCCTACCTTGTGAGTGCTAAAATAAACCGCATAACGGTTAATAGGAGAACAAAAAGATGGCTAATACCATGGTAACCAAGTCAACAATGACTTTACCTGCCGTCAGCGACGATCTAAACAGCTACTTGTCAAAGATCTCCGCATTTCCGGTACTGAGTGCCGAAAACGAAAAAGAGCTAGCGATCAAGTATCGCGACGATGAAGACTTGGATGCTGCCAGCAAAATGATCATGTCGCAGTTGCGATTTGTTGTTCACTTGGCTCGCAGTTACACCGGCTACGGCCTGCCGCTTGCAGACCTGGTGCAGGAGGGCAACATTGGTCTGATGAAAGCTGTCAAGCGCTTCAATCCTGATGTTGGCGTGCGCTTAATTTCATTTGCTGTGCACTGGATACGTGCCGAGATACACGAGTACGTCATTCGAAATTGGCGCATCGTTAAAGTGGCCACAACCAAAGCTCAACGTAAGCTCTTTTTCAAGCTACGAAGCTCTAAGAAAGGTCTTGGCTGGTTTTCAGCGAACGAAGCTCAGGCTGTAGCAGACGATCTGGGTGTTACACAGGCCCAAGTCTATGAGATGGAATCCAGGCTCACCGCCGGAGACACCCCGTTTGATGCCAGCAGTGCTGACGATGGCTCTGAAAAAAGAGCGCTACGCCCTGCGGAGTATCTTTATCAAGACGAAACCGACCCCGCAATTGCGGCTGAAAACGGAGACTATTCAGCATTACAATCGGTGACTCTTGCTGCAGGGATGGATAGTCTAGATGAACGTAGTCGGGCTATTCTGCAGCGTCGCTGGTTACAGGACGATAGCAAATCTACCCTGCAAGATCTCGCCAATGAATATGGTGTATCGGCAGAGCGGATTCGTCAGATTGAAAAAGCCGCAATGAAGAAGCTCAAAAGTCACATGCTTGAGCACTAAAAGCTAGTCTCTGTTAATGCAGACGACTATTACAAAAACGCCGCGCTCGACGCGGCGTTTTTTTGCCTCAAATAAAAACACACACACAGACTAGTGGGCCTCGGCCCCTAGCCCTCTATTTGCACCAATACCACAGACCCGTCAGGCATGGTTTTCCAAACAGTAGGCTGTGCACCAAGACTTGGATCGATGGTTACTGGTGTTCGCTGCTCAGATTCATCTGCATCCTCATCGACAGCGTCACTCACCAACAGCGGATCTTCAGGACCCGATATGGCCTTATTAGGCACCTCTGTTACTACAGCTGGCGTCTCAACCGGCACATCAATCTGAGGAATTTCTACCACTTCTGATTCTACTGGCACCTCAGCCCCTTGAGGTACGGTGGTAACAGATAAAATCGAATCATCTATAAACAGGTCGTCTAACAATGGGTCCGTTGTAATTTCACGAGCTATTTCCGCTGCTGGTTGTGGCAGCGACTCTTGCACCGCACCCGCTTTATCTAGCTCTTTGTTGCTAACGACCACACCACTATTTGAAGCTCCTGCCGCCTTAGCCGTTACCAGTTTACCAGCTGCAGCATCAATCACTCCACGAATATCCTGAAGGCTCACATGTTGCGGCGCTGATAAAATCTCTTGCGCTAAAGTTCGATACTCGGCATCGGACATTCCGTTTGTACCCGCTGGTGTGACCTTCACTTTATACAGCTTACTATTTGCATCCTTTTTCGGATCAGCGATACCTATTAACTCAACCAGTGACCAACGAGGTGCAAAAGCGTAAGCCCCGGCATAGGCAATTTTCGCATCCATTTCACGCGCTCCTTCAACACGCAGCCCGTTGTAGAAAGCAAGTTGCACATCTTGCCAAGCACTCTCCATACTTTCACTGCTGATGCTGTGAATCGCTACAGTCTTGAGATAGTCTGAGACCGGCAATAGTCCAGAATACTGCCACACAAAGGCCGGAATCGTTTGACTAACCACGCTGCCTTTAGGCGCAACGATAGAGTGATCACCCCCCGTTGAGCTGAAAAACAAATCACAGCGCAAGGTAGTTGCACCACCTTTTTCAGCGAACAATCGACTCTCTTTAACTGCTGTGGAGTACTGGCCAAATGAAGCCGAGTGGTTTTCCGCTCTAGTCGCCCCTGTATTCATAGTCACAACAAACGCAAGCGCCACGTAGCGATTAACTCTTAACATTTTATCCCCGAAATTTTGTACAACGCACGACAGCGTCAAATGATCATTGCAGGAAAAATAACAAATCAGTACTAAGTAATCTGTGAAGGAGTCGACGCTAAAAATACATCGTGGTTGGGATGCGGATCAATCTTTGGCTTTTACGTCACATTTGGTTTAGCAGAGCCAGAGTGAGGTGGATGCCCGAGTACCGTGTCGGGATAGGATATTTACATCAGCCATTTTGAGCAATCGAGGCGAAAATTTATGCAGCCTACAGAAAATCAGCGATTGCCAGTCAACTTCCGGGACCTTGATATTCAATTGCCAGTAATGTTACGTCGTCATCAAACGGCTTGTCCCCGTTCCATCGGATGAGGTCTTCATCAAGCCTTTTGCAAACGATATGCACGGGCTCATCTTTTAATTCACAGATTAGCTCCTCCATGCGCTCATTTCCATACAGAGCCTCATCCGCGCCGGCGCACTCGATTGTTCCATCAGAGTACACAAACAAACGGTCACCCGGCTCTAATTGGCAAGAAACCGCCTCGAATGTCGCATCTTCCAGAAGGCCCACCGGCATTCCTCCATCACCAATTGCTTTTACGGAACCGTTGCTACACGACAGATGCAATGCTGGCGGATGCCCTGCCTGCGTCATGGTAACTTCGCCGGTTTCCAGGTCAAGGACCCCAAAAATCATCGTGAAATAGCGCCCTCCCTGAACACTGGCATTCAGCTCGGTGACGGTCCCGATACAAGCCTCTGCTACCGTGTCGCAAGTAGTTAGCATGCGCGCGCACAACCCCGTAGCTGTTGGATTAAGCTGATTGTTTACAGAAAACACCGTCAAAGCTGATGGAATCCCATGCCCTTCGACATCCATCACGAAGAACACCCAATATTTTTCCTCGAATTTAAAGTAGTCCAGCATATCGCCAGACACATATTGCGCTGGCTTGAACAACCAATCGGTGTTGCATCCTGCGCCGGGATAGGGCGCTGGTAGTAGATTCGCTTGAATATTGCCAGCAATCACCAAATCATCTGTAACAGCCGCGTAAGCACGCTGCAGCTTGGCGTTGCGCTCCTCAAGCTGGCGCTCAAGTTTAATAATGCGGAATGCACTTTTTATTTTGACAGTGAGTTCGTCTAAATCAACGGGCTTGCAGATAAAGTCGTCCGCCCCCGCTTCCAAGCCTGCAACAATAGAATCCCGCTCAGTTCGACCCGACACTAGGATAAAGTAAATATACCTTCCTTCGTTTCGCTGACGCAGCTGAGCGCATAGGTCAACCCCCGAAATACCGGGCATGTCCCAATCACACAGGACAACAGACACATCAGAGTTATCTACAAACTTTAAGGCCTCTGATCCGTCATTCGCTGCTATCGACTCGCAGCCAATATGATCCAACATATTGGTTAGTATTAATCTTGCTGAGCTGTCGTCATCGACGATGAGCGCGGTATTTTCGACCACTAAATGATTTGTCCCTGAACAGCCGGTCACTTAAATAACCCACCGTTGCGTGGCTAGCTTTCAAAACCCTAATGCAAATGCATCGGCCTTGACAGAGACCTTCTTGAAGCTGGCGCTTGAACGACTTCAAGAATTCTACTTTTTTTACAAGAACAACGGAACGTAATGATCAACGAGTAAAGCCGCAAACAAGGCCATCAGATACTGAATAGATACGACAAACATCCGCATCGGTTGCTTCAGATTATCAGGGTCCTGGATTTTCACTGCATGAAACAGAAACCAACCACCAAAGATCACCGCGCCAGCAAGATAGATCAAGCCGCTCATGTGGATAAGATAAGGAGCAATTGTGATCAACACCAATAAAATCGTATACAGTAGGATCTGCAGCCGAGTGTATTTAACTCCGTGCGTCACCGGCAACATAGGGATGTTCACTTTTGCGTAATCATCACGCCGATGAATTGCAAGCGCCCAAAAATGCGGAGGCGTCCAGATGAAAACAATCAGAAATAACAATAGTGACTGTGCAGTCACCTCCCCCGTGATCGCTGCCCAACCCAGTACCGGAGGCATCGCACCTGCGACTCCACCAATCACAATATTCTGTGGTGTCGCGCGCTTTAGATACATGGTGTAAACGCATGCATAACCGATTAGTGAAAAGAACGTGAGCACGGCGGTCAGAAGGTTAACAAACAACACTAGTATGATCATTGCTAACACGCCGAGTGAACACGCAAAAATCAAACACTGCTTGGTAGTCAGAGTCCCTTGAGGCAATGGTCGATTAAGGGTTCGGTGCATTTGCGCGTCCGCGTGGCGATCAACCACGTGATTGATCGCAGCAGCAGATGAAGCCGCAAGACCTATCCCGAGAATACCAAAGACGGTCTCTTGTAATGGCAACATGCCTGGCACCGATAGCACCATGCCTGCAATCGCCGTAAAAACGAGCAACAACACCACTTTCGGTTTAGTGAGTTCGATATAGTCACGCATTTTACCGTGCGACTGCACAGCAACAGAGTCGCCGGGAGCAAACTCAATTGCTGTTGATTCTTCGTTAGATTGTAAAGCCAATGTTTTTCCCGCGACGATGCCAGTACGACTGACACGTCATCACAAAGATTCGAAGCCTAACCAATACGAGACACTTTTAACAGATGCATCACATCTTTAAGCATTTTTTTTGGATCTACATCTGGTGCAAATCGCATCATCACATTGCCGAACGGATCAACCATGTATATGCAATCAATACAGTCAGACATCCCAACTTGAGCTTCAACAACTTGCTGCTTCAAGCTACTGATTTGTTCCACAGAACCACCAACCACAGCCAGGCCTTCATTAGCCTGCTCGAGAAGCTTATCCATTTCTGTTACTTGCGGCGTGACCAATACTCTTTGCAGACGCTCCATCCGCCGCCCTGTTGATAATCTTACCTGTCGCATATTGTAAAGCGACTTTTCACAAGCCTCATCACAACTACCATCGGCAAAGTAGACCATGCTCCAGATTGCTTGGACCTGTGAGAGCCCCCACGCTTGCCCACTGGCATCAGCGAGGTTGAAATCCTCCAATGGCACAGCGGGGGCAATTAACTCGCCATTCACTGATACTCCCGCACCTTCGTTGTCGCGCACGTAACCCAGCCACAACCATGCAGCGATCAATGGTGCACCGTAGATGGCCATCAACGCGAGCATTTTCCCTCTGCTAACTGCTACCGAGGTTACTTTAGTAGTTTCATTCATCTTTTTTTATTAAATTCAGGTAGACGAAAAAGGTCAGGACAGCTAGCAACATTGCGAACCACTGAAATGCGTATCCGTAATGCTTCTCCGGACCGTGTGCGACAGGCTGCCAATTATAAATATAATTGCCATCCTGATTCGGTGAAGAAATAATCACCGCGTTAATAATTTCTATTCTATCCAGTTTTTCAGCGATAGTCTCATAGTCTGCGTATTGCAGTATTTTGGGCCACCGTTGATCTGTATCATCTGTAGCATCACCAAGCGTTAACCCTTTTGACGGGGTAACCAACAAGCCGGTCAGCACGGTTGATTCATGGGCTAGCTTGGCAGAGTTGCCAAGTACCGGTTTTATGGTGCGATCAGCATTACCGGCAACCCATCCTCTGTTTACCAAAACCACAGTTTGCTCTGGGGTACCGTCACTGTTCACGTTCAGATAGAACGGCGTGAGAACCTCATAGCCTGCCTGCCGCTTATGCAGTCTGTTATCGAGCAAGAACTGTTTTGAAAAATCAAAGCGTCCTGTTAGCTCTACCTTGCGATAGAGATCGCCTGGAGCAGCCACACCGCTCAACGAGTCAAGTGGCGCTCTGACTTGTGCCTCAGCGCGCGCATTCAGCATTGCGTTTTTCTCCTTGGCCCTAGCCAATTGCCAAAGACCCAATTTAGCAAAGACCACCACAAGTACCACAGTCAGTAGTACCGACACCACACCAGTTGTGGAGCGCAATCGACTACAAACTTGCGCCGTACTCAAAAGCTTGCCCAACACATGGTAGAATCCAAGTTTTGCGAGTTCGGCATGTTACTGGTCAAATTAGTCATCGTCATTCTACTGCTGGCAATCATTGCCAGCCTGTTTTCGGGCTTGTTCTTTCTTGTAAAAGACGACAGCAGCGAGAAGAGAACGGTCAAAGCTCTGACTTTTCGAATCGGATTTTCAATCGTTGCCATCATCATCATTATTATAGCGGGGATGGCTGGTTTAATTCCTATAAAACAAGGCCCTATGTAAAATAAACACCACATAAATGCACAAACAAAAAAGGGCGCACTGCGCCCTTTAAATTGCCAGATTTATGTCCAAACTTAAAGAATATAGACAAAAATAAACAAACCCAACCACACCACGTCAACAAAGTGCCAGTACCAAGCTGCTGCTTCAAAAGCGAAGTGATTAGATGATGTAAAATGCTCTTTGGTTCCGCGCAGCATCACCACCAACAAAATAATTGCTCCCATGGTGACATGAAACCCATGAAATCCGGTCAAGAGAAAAAAGGTTGAGCCATAAATTCCAGTGGTCAGCTTCAGGTTCAAATGACCGTACGCTTCTTTGTACTCTAGCGCTTGCAACGCGACAAATATAAACCCAAGCGCTACCGTCGCCAGCAACCATCTGACCATTTTTTTGCGATCACCGATCTTAATAGCATGGTGAGCGATGGTACAAGTCACGCCACTGGTTAACAGGATCAGCGTGTTGATCACTGGCAACCCGAGCCAACTCATTACTTGATATTCACCACCGAGTTCACCGGGCCCGTTGTTGGGCCAAGAGTAATCAAATCCAGACCAGAGCACTGCATTGGTGGCGGCAGCGCCACCCTCACCTATTCCGGATAACCACGGACCAGAAAAAACCCGCGCATAAAACAGCGCGCCGAAAAAAGCAGCAAAAAACATAACCTCAGAGAATATGAACCACATCATCGCCATGCGGAAAGACACATCCACTTGTGGGCTGTAGGCGCCGCTTTCAGACTCTCGGATCACATCACCAAACCACATAACCATCATATAGATCAGCAATACCGCACCCGCGGCCATCACAAACCAGCCGCCACCATTAAGAAGGTTCGCAAAACCCAAAAAAAACGCAAACAACGCAATGGACCCGACAATCGGCCACTTGGCCTCATGAGGTATGTAGTAACTACTCGGAGAGCTCATAAGATTCGATCCGTTATTTTTAATTTTAGCTGTCAGACAAACCGACAGGTTTTTCGCCAGTATCAAAATAGGTGTAAGAAAGTGTCACTGTGTCGATGCTGCGCGGCAGATCTTCTTCGATAAAGAAAATCAATGGCATTTCTTTTCGACCGCCAGCTTCAAATTCCTGGTGGGTAAAACAAAAACATTCAATTTTATTAAAGTACTTTGCAGCCGATGAAGGCGCAACGCTTGGCACCGCTTGCCCTACCGCCGCATGGTTAGCAAGATTAACTACCTCATAGGATGCGTTGTAGGTTTTTCCCGGCACCACTTGCATGCTTCTTTGCACCGGTTTAAAAGTCCACGGCGCACCCGAATTAATAACCGAAACAAATTCTACTGTTATTAATCTGTCACTGACAGTGGAGGAGTTTGCTGGAGCCATTACAGCCACCGATGATGTCTTGCCATTTAAACCGGTGATATCACAGATGATGTCATACAAAGGCACCATCAGGTATCCAAAACCAAACATACCTACCACCAGCATGCACAGCTTGCCAGATAGCACCAGGTGCGCTTTTCGGATCGTACTCATTATGCTGCTCCGTTATTTAAATACTGCATGACCATGCTCAGCACATAGAAGCAAAAGGCTACAACGGCCAACACTACCGGGACAACGTAGCTATTAGGTTTTTGATCGTTCATCAATTCATAGCGGCAGCCCGAGAGCCACCGCAAATCCGTTAAGTTATCGTATTGCCGGAGGGGTTTCGAATGTGTGGTACGGCGCCGGGGATGGCACAGTCCACTCAAGCCCATCGGCACCTTCCCAAACTTCTGCAGTCGCCTTCTCGCCACCATTAATACATTTCAAGATGACGTACACAAAGATCAACTGAGAGAACCCGAATCCGAAAGCACCAATCGTAGCAACGGCATTCCAGTCCGCAAACTGCATGCTGTAGTCAGGGATACGGCGCGGCATGCCCGCAAGACCGACGAAATGCATTGGAAAAAACAACACATTCAGGAAGACTGTTGATACCCAAAAATGTATTTTTCCCCACGTTTCGTTGTACATATTTCCTGTCCACTTTGGAATCCAGTAATAAGTGGCCGCCATTATGGAATAGATGGCGCCCGGCACCAATACGTAGTGAAAGTGCGCAACAACAAAATAGGTATCGTGGTACTGAATATCTGCGGGAGTGATAGCCAGCATTAAGCCAGACAAGCCACCAATAGTGAACATCACTAGAAAGCCCAGCGCGAATAGCATAGGAGTTTCAAAAGTCATCGAGCCTCTCCACATAGTGGCGACCCAGTTAAACACTTTCACACCTGTAGGCACCGAGATCATCATAGTGGCGAACATGAAAAACATTTCACCGGCTAACGGCATACCAACGGTAAACATGTGGTGAGCCCAGACGATGAAGGACAAGAAAGCAATTGACGCTGTCGCGTATACCATTGACGCGTAGCCGAATAATGGCTTGCGGGCAAACGTTGGAATGATGGTAGAAATAATGCCAAACGCCGGCAGAATCAAAATATAGACTTCAGGGTGTCCGAAAAACCAGAAAATATGCTGAAACATCACCGGATCACCACCACCGGCCGCATCAAAAAAACTGGTGCCAAAGTATCGGTCAGTTAGCAACATGGTTACTGCACCAGCTAATACCGGGATTACCGCGATCAATAGGTAGGCAGTGATCAGCCAAGTCCATACAAACAACGGCATCTTCATCAAAGTCATGCCCGGGGCACGCATATTAAAAATAGTCGCAACAATATTGATCGATCCCATCACGGAAGAAATGCCCATGAAATGAATAGCAAAAATCACAAACGCGAGATTGTCTCCACCTTGCAGCGACAAAGGTGCATAGAGCGTCCACCCACCTGCCGGACCACCGCCCTCCATAAACAACGTAGATAGAAGCAAAAGGAATGCGAAAGGCATAATCCAGAAGCTCCAGTTATTTAATCGAGGCAGAGCCATATCCGGACCGCCAATCATCATCGGGATCATCCAGTTAGCAAGCCCGACAAATGCCGGCATCACCACACCGAAAATCATTACCAGTGCGTGCATAGTGGTCATTGAGTTAAAAAACAATGGATCAACTATTTGCAGGCCCGGCTGAAAA
The DNA here is from genome assembly GCA_023301405.1 of Granulosicoccaceae bacterium. Classification (GTDB taxonomy): domain Bacteria; phylum Pseudomonadota; class Gammaproteobacteria; order Granulosicoccales; family Granulosicoccaceae. The sequence goes on from JALZUX010000691.1 coordinate 10,805, forward strand.
AGCTCTGCTCTGATAATCAACGCCATACCACCGCCGATGAAAAACATCACCAGTGCAAATAGCAGGTAAAGCGTACCTATATCTTTGTGATTTGTAGTGTAAAGCCAGCGTGTCCAGCCCTTCGCTGGACCGTGATGATCATGGTCATCGTGATGTTCTGCTGATACAGCGCTCATAGTGGACTCCGTTTGAAGCTTGAATTCATATTATTCTTTAACATTGCTAGCGCAAAGCCTTGATGGCAGATGGTTGTACCAGGTCACCAACGGTATTACCGAAGGCGTTACGCTGATAGGTAATTACCGCCGCCATATCTGAATCACTCAACTGGTTGGCAAATGACGCCATCGCAGACCCTTGCACTCCTACGTAAATTGTACTGATGTGCACATCGACCGGCCCGTTTGCTACTGGACTGCCGGCAATCGCAGGGAAGGCACCCGGAAGGCCAACGCCACCCGCTTGATGACAAGACGCGCATGCTGCGTCGTAAACTGTTTCGCCTTTTGCCATTAGCTCATCCATTGCCCATTCGCGATCAGCATCATCCTCTGCTGCTACTGCTGCTGTTGCACCAGACTCTGATTCTGCAACTACTTCTGGTGCAGGTAATTGTTCAGCCACCCACGCTAGATACTCGTCTTCGGGTAAGGCTCTTACAACGATGGGCATAAAGCCATGGTCGCGACCGCATAGTTCGGCGCATTTACCGCGATAAACACCCGGCTCTTCAATAAGCGCCCAGTTTTCGTTGATAAAGCCCGGAATTGCGTCCTTCTTTACTGCCAGATCAGGCACCCACCAAGAGTGAATTACGTCTGAAGCAGTGTGCAGAAAACGCACCTTCTTACCAACCGGGAGAACTAACTCGTTGTCGACTTCTTTGAGGTAATGATCAAACTTACTGACATCAACACCCGAGCCTAACTGACGAGCCACGTTATGCTCTGAATCCAGCGCGCTAAAAAAGCTTATGCCGGAATCGAGGTACTCGTAGTGCCACTTCCACTGGTAACCAGTGACCTTGATCGTCACCTCAGCATCACTGGTGTCTTCCATGGCGATCAATGTACGGGCAGCCGGAATCGCCATTGCGATGAGTATAAACAGAGGCACCGCCGTCCAGATAATTTCAACAGTAGTGCTTTCGTGAAAGTCCGCTGCCTTTGCACCTTTTGACTTCCGGTGCTTGAAAATCGAGTAGAACATCACTGCGAATACCAGCGCACCGATAACGCAGCAGATCCAAAAGATCATCATGTGCAATCCGTGCACTTCCCGACTGATGGGTGTAACACCCACCGGCATATTAACATTGCTTCTTGCCATTGCAGGCAAGCACCAAACGTACGCAGACAGTACTAAAAACCATCGCGAAATTAACGACATTGAGGACCTCATCGGGGGACCTTCTCCAATTTAAATAATCAGGATTCTAGCTTGCTATAGACCATAAAATGGACCTATAGCGATTAATCTTTATCTATGAAGCTTTAAATATTCACCCGAACCACAACGATTCAAGAGATCAGTCTCAGCTTTGTTTCTTTCAACCCCAGACATTGCTGTAATTGATTATATAACTCTCGTTTTTCAACTTTGTTCAATAACCGCCCAAGCTCCAGGCTCTGACCACTAGCCCTTAGCTTAAGCGTCCCCATTTCGAATGAACTCGAAGGATCATCGAACTCGACCTTCGTCCAGTGACGGGGAAGCTCAACGGCAGAATCCGGCTTGTTATACCCAGCTTCCACCAAAAGCACTGACTCTTGTACGGAGATAACCTCTGTATAGCCCATTTTTCGATAAGCTTGTTTAAGGCAAAACATAACCACTAGGAATTCGAGTCCGGCGAATGGCAACACCAGCCAGTAACCAACCATGGCAATGCCTCCACCAAACAACGCACTGACTGCGCCAAGAGAAGCCGCTAAAAGCACATTTGCCCGCCAGCTCACTGATCGATTCCCTTTAACGATGATCTGAGTTGCCCCAGTTTCACTGTTATGTTGCCTAACAACCATAAATAGAACCGCCCCGAGCCAGCACTCGATGTTAACCCACCCTTACATTTCGCTCAATCGAAGAACCGAGTCGCAGGGCGTTAGATTAATTACGGCTTCAACGGAAATGCTGCAGCCGAGGAAACATCGGATTTCAGTAATTTCTGTAATGATGATAATCACTAAACTTGTTATCGGCAAGCACCATCACTGCATGATTAGTTTATTCTTACCAATTAACTTACAATTTTATTTCTTAACTTAATTACGCGGCCTACGTAACTGGTCAATATTAACCCGAAACTCTCCGCTGTTCAGACCCGTTTTTTTCGGTTTACCCTTCCAACCATGAGCGTAAACAACCTCAAGGGTGGCCGTTATACCGCATTGCTGCACACCGACGTCATCGCACGGATAGCTCTCAGCCAGCTTCATACGGGCATCTAAACCCATCAAACCCTTCCGACGCCCCTGCAAAACATTGGTACAGCCGGTGTGTATCAGCTCATCGAGCAACTTATCGACTGACGAATACGTAATGCTTAGCCTTTCCGTATCCATCACTGGATCGGAAATTCCAGCCCGATGCAATAGATCACCCACATCGTGCATGTCCAGAAAAGCATTGATATGTTCCGCGTTATCAACATGCTGCCAAGCCGCGCGCAACTCGCACAAGGTATCCGGCCCGGTCGAGCTGAGGAAAAACACACCGGTATCACTGAGGACACGATTTAGCTCTGATGCGAAAACCTCCGCCGGCAGAATCCACGGCATTAATAGGTTAGACACAACCAGATCAAATGATCCGTCAGAAAAAGGCCATGCAAAATTGGCGTCAAGACATATCCCTAGTGGTTTACGGTGCCAGAACCTTTTGCGATCAACTTGTCGCAACCCTACAGGGCAAATATCTGCACCAAAGATATCCGCTCGTGGATACAGATCACGTAGCAGCGACAAATGACGACCGTCGCCAGTCCCTAAATCCAACACTCGAGTTGGCCTGGTTTTTAAAAGCGACAGACGCTCGAAGAGCCTCTCTGCAACTGCATCAGGAATGTGGCTATGTGAAGGATCACGACCTAAATCATTACTGTGAGCGCGAGCACTGGCCTTACGGACCAGTGACTGCATAATGTTAAAACTTGCGTTATCTGGTTCAGACAATTAAATTCTCGGAATATTCTTAGCCGAAACTCTCGACTTTTTAGCAAGGATTTTCAGCCGACTACCTAATTCGTGCTGTTATTCTATCTATCGCTCAGGGCTTGGGCGTTTCAAGCCTGACATATATCTGCCCAATGGCGTGTCCACACCAGCAGGATTTTCATGCACGTACTTTTTCCAGTGATCGGTTACTTAATCGGATCAATATCCGCCGCTATTCTTGTCTGCAAGCTGATGCGTCTGCCAGACCCACGAACAGAAGGTTCCGGCAACCCGGGCGCCACTAATGTACTGCGTGTTGGCGGTAAACTGCCAGCGGCAATCACACTGATTGGCGATGCGCTGAAAGGATTTGCGCCAGTATTCGTCGCAAGCAGCATGCAGATCCCACCATTATGGATCGGCCTGACCGCTGTCGCCTGCGTACTCGGACATCTTTATCCGGTGTTCTTTCAATTCAAAGGCGGTAAGGGTGTGGCTACTACCTTCGGCGCAGTTTTCGGTTTATCGTGGCTTGCCGGTTTGCTGGTCATCGCCAGTTGGTTGGCACTGAGCCTGACCTTCAGGTACTCATCACTGGCCGCACTGGGAAGCCTTGTTATATTGCCGCTATTCCTATGGATCACCACGCGATCTGGAGTTATCGTTATTTGCGGGATCGTCGTTGGTGCATTGGTATTCTGGCGTCACCGAAGCAATATTCAACGCTTGATCAAAGGCGAAGAACCCAAAATTGGTAATAAAAAATAACCCAAGTGCTGCTTAACCCCGTGGCGGCGTCATTTCACCCAATGGCCAACGCGGCCTGATATTCACCTGCTCGCCGGCGTGCTCGCCTGCTACCAACCTTAACGCTCCGGCGTAGGCGATCATCGCCCCGTTATCGGTGCAAAACTCCAAACGCGGGCAAAATAATTCCCCGTCTATTTTTTTCAAAGAGCGTGTCAACACCGCACGCAGGCTTTTGTTTGATGCAACCCCACCCGCCACCACAAGACGATTTAACTTTTCCTGCTTCAACGCTCTGAGGCATTTTATTGCCAGTGTATCGACTACCGCCGCCTGAAACCCCGCCGCAATATCGGCTACGGCATCGGGGTTTTTGTCGACCGATAAAAATGCTGTCATTGCCGCTGTTTTCAACCCACTGAAACTGAAATCCAAACCCGGGCGGTTTGTCATTGGCCGAGCAAATCGAAATTTTTCATCGTCTCCAGCCTCAGCCGCCGCTGCCAGCCGCGGCCCCCCCGGATACCCAAGCCCAAGCATTTTTGCTGTTTTATCAAAGGCTTCACCAGCTGCATCGTCGAGCGTGTCACCGAGCAATCGATACTCACCCACCCCGTCCACTCGAACCAATTGCGAATGCCCCCCGGAGACCAGCAAACAAATGAACGGGAATTCAGGCGCACCCTCCTCTAACATAGGGGCCAGCAAGTGAGCCTCCATATGATGTACGCCTAGCGCTTTCACACCAAGACTCCAAGCTAACATTCGTCCAGCAACGGCACCGGTAAAAAGCGCCCCGGCCAGCCCGGGACCGCAAGTGTAGGCAACTGCATCAAGTTGACTAAACTCCGCACCGGCATCAGCCACGCACTGCCGGGTTAACGTAACCCACTTTCGTACATGATCGCGGGAGGCGATCTCGGGCACCACACCACCATAGGCTTCGTGTTGCTCAACCTGACTGTGCAGCACATGCGCTAGCAACCCCTCTTCTGTATCGTAAAGTGCAATACCAGTTTCATCGCAAGATGTCTCTATTCCCAATACCAACAAGGCTTTTCTCACTTCAATTAAACGTCATTCAACCACTTAAACTTGTAACAATGCAGGTCGATTACTTGCTTGTACAGCATAAACCCTTATAATTAGTGGGCTAAGCTGTGGAGTTCACGATTTTTCCATCCACTGCCACAAAATAATCCGCGCAAAAATAACGGCGCAAGTACCTCAAGAGAAGCAACTAACCAATGCCATCCGTACGTGTTAAAGAGAACGAACCCTTTGAAATAGCGCTGCGTCGCTTCAAGAGATCTTGTGAAAAAGCTGGTGTCCTGACTGAAACTCGTCGTCGTGAATACTACGAAAAGCCAACGACAGAGCGCAAGCGTAAAGCCGCAGCTGCTGTGAAACGGCACCAGAAGAAGCTTTCTAAAGAAGTATCGCGCCGCGTAAGAATGTACTAAACCCACGTGTCAGAAATTAAAGCCAAAATAATGGCTGATATTAAAACGTGTATGAAAAGCGGTGATAAAGACCGCTTAGGTGTTCTGCGGCTGGTATCGGCAGCCGTGAAACAGCGCGAAGTCGATGACAGAATAGAAATCGACGATCCCGCTATGATCACCATATTAGACAAAATGGCCAAGCAGCGCCGCGAGTCCATTGAACTCTTCGAGAAAGGCGGTCGCGATGACCTTGCCACTATCGAAAAACAAGAGCTCGATATCATCAAAATTTACCTGCCAGAAGCACTTCCCGAGGCAGAAATCCAAGCCATGATCGATACTGCCGTGAAAGAGACTGGCGCTTCAGAGATTCGTGACATGGGAAAGGTCATGGGTATTCTCAAGCCGAAGCTTCAAGGCCGAGCAGACATGTCGGCGGTAAGCGCCCTTATAAAAGCAAAACTGAGCGCATAGTTTAGACACTCATGCAGCTGACCTGGAAATGGTTACGCTGAATTTTTAAATGAAATTCAGCTTCTCGATCAGGCGCTGTTCCCTCAAGCACGAGACCACAAAGCGGCGATACCATGACCAACGTTTTTCAGTTCCTGGATGCACCGCGACAAGACCCGGACAAAACACCCGCTGAAGAGAGGGTTGTTCATTTTCAAGAAATATACGGGCAATTTGACCCAAGTACTGCCGCCACACAATCAGAGCGCTGTCTCGCCTGCGGAAACCCGTATTGCGAATGGAAATGCCCCGTTCACAACTACATTCCCAACTGGCTAAAACTTATCGCTGAAGGCAATTTGTTTGAAGCCGCCGAGATGAGCCATCGAACCAACTCTCTGCCCGAAATGTGTGGGAGAGTCTGCCCCCAGGATCGACTTTGCGAAGGCGCTTGCACCCTCAACGATGGATTCGGCGCCGTAACGATTGGCTCTATCGAAAAATACATCACCGACGAAGCACTGAAGCAAGGCTGGCGTCCCGACATGTCAAATGTCACAGACACTGGTAAACGCGTAGCCATAATCGGCGCCGGACCAGCCGGGCTGGGTTGTGCCGACATTCTTGCACGCAATGGCGTAAAGCCAATAGTTTTCGATAAATACCATGAAATCGGGGGCCTGCTGACATTTGGCATACCTCCGTTCAAGCTGGAAAAAGAGGTAGTGTTCACTCGCCGCCGGATCATGGAAGACATGGGTATTGAATTCAGACTAAACACTAATATTGGCGTCGATATTAGCTTTGATGAAATTCTGCAACAATTTGACGCCGTGTTTCTGGGGATGGGCACTTATACTTCCATGCGCGGCGGTTTTGCCGGTGAGGATCTGCGGGGCGTCCACGATGCGCTACCGTATCTTATTTCCAATGTTAACAAGGTTGAAAAATGGGGCGATGACAAGTTCATCGATCTTGCGAACAAAAAAGTTGTCGTGCTTGGTGGCGGCGACACAGCAATGGATTGCAACAGAACAGCAATACGACAAGGCGCAACATCAGTCACATGCGCCTATCGGCGAGACGAAATTAATATGCCCGGATCTCGTCGCGAAGTTAAAAATGCCAAAGAAGAAGGCGTGGTATTCCAATGGAACAAGCAACCGCTTGAAATTATTGGAGAACAAGGGAAAGTAACTGGCGTCAAATGCGTTACTACTCGCTTGGGCGCACCGGATGAAAGAGGCCGACGCACGCCAGAAGCCGTCGCTGGCACTGAAGAAATCATCCCGGCTGATGCG
>JALZUX010000692.1 GCA_023301405.1 Granulosicoccaceae bacterium
GTTGCTAGAACGGAAGCTTGCGCACATACCCTTCATTGATGAATTTGATCTCAAGTTCAATGTAAATAAGAAAGAACCGCAACCGTGTTCCAAGGCTGTCATGTTTTGCCTGATGGATGTGTCGGGCTCTATGGATCAGCGTACCAAGGATATCGCCAAGCGATTTTATATTCTGTTGTATTTGTTTCTGCAGCGTAACTACGACAAAACCGAAGTCGTGTTCATCCGTCATCACTCAACCGCTAAAGAAGTCGATGAGGAAGAGTTCTTTTATTCGCGTGAAACCGGAGGTACCGTAGTGTCAAGTGCGCTCAGGCTAATGAACGAAATTATCGAGCAAAGATACCCGCTTAGCGAATGGAATTTATATGGTGCCCAGGCTTCAGATGGTGACAACTGGACTAACGACTCGGCAGTGTGTCACAAAATTCTTTCAGAAAATCTATTGCCAGTGTTGCAATATTATTGTTACATCGAAATAACCGATCGCGGGCCGCAAGAGCTATGGCAGTACTACGAAAAGTTGGCTGAAGCCACCCCGGATGCATTCGCCATGCGCAGTATTGAAGACTATGCAGACATCTATCCGATTTTTCGCGAATTATTTCATCGTGAAAAAGGAAGTCGCGCGTGATGGCTTCTTCGAAAAAGCTGTTGTCCAGAGGATCTGACTGGTCTTTCGAGCTAATCGAAAAGTACGATAATGAGATCGAGCGAATTGCGAAGTCCTATGGTCTGGATACCTATCCCAACCAGATAGAGATAATCCGCTCTGATCAAATGATGGATGCCTATGCGTCTGTAGGCATGCCTGTTGGCTACCATCACTGGTCTTTCGGGAAGCAGTTTCTTAATGTTGAGCGTGGCTACAGTCGTGGACAGATGGGACTGGCCTATGAAATCGTGATCAACAGCAACCCTTGCATCGCCTACTTGATGGAAGAGAACAGCATGACGATGCAGGCTTTAGTTATTGCACACGCATGTTACGGACATAATTCGTTTTTCAAGAATAATTATCTGTTTAAAAGCTGGACTGACGCCGAGTCGATTATTGATTACCTGGTGTTTGCCCGGCATTTTATTGCCGATTGTGAAGAACGCCATGGCGCCGGTGAAGTAGAGGCTATTCTTGATTCATGTCACGCATTAATGAACTATGGCACAGATCGTTATAAGCGTCCGTATCCGATTTCTGCCGAGGAAGAGAAGACCCGCGGGGATGAGAGGGCTGAATATATACAGCGGCAACTAAATGATTTATGGAAAACTATTCCGAAAAATGATAACCCAAGCGACCGCGCTGAAGCGGTCCGGTTTCCGCAAGAGCCGCAAGAAAATTTGTTGTACTTCATTGAAAAAAACGCACCACTGCTAGAGCCCTGGCAGCGGGAAGTTGTGCGGATCGTTAGAAAGACAGCGCAGTATTTTTACCCTCAGCGCCAAACTCAGGTAATGAATGAGGGCTGGGCAACGTTTTGGCATTATACAATCTTAAACGATATGTACGATGAAGGTCTGGTTGACGAAGGCTTTATGATGGAGTTTCTGCATTCGCACAGCAGTGTGGTTTTTCAACCGGCGTTCGATAGCCCCCATTTTAATGGGATTAATCCATACGCCCTTGGTTTTGCAATGATGCGTGATATACGGCGTATTTGTGAAGCACCTTCTGAAGAAGATAAACGTTGGTTTCCGGAGATTGCCGGTGGGGACTGGTTGTCAACACTGCACTTCGCGATGGAAAATTTCAAGGATGAGAGTTTTATTCAACAATATTTATCGCCGACCGTTATTCGTGATTTTCATTTGTTTTGTATTGTTGATGATTCTGCTTCAGACACTATTGATGTCGATGCAATTCATGATGATGAAGGGTACCGCCAAGTGCGGGAGACATTGGCATTACAATACAACCTAAGCAGTCATGAGCCGGATATTCAGGTGCATGAAGTTGATGTTCGTGGTGACCGGTCTCTTACCCTGCATCACCAGCAAAATTCTCGCAAGCCACTGAACGATGATACCGAAGAAGTGTTAAAGCATGTGTATCGGCTGTGGAAGTTTGATGTATATCTGTTTTCTTATGATGGAGAGGAAGTTGATGCTTCGTATCATATGCCAAAGAAAAAAGGGCTAAGTTTGTTATCCTGAAAAATAACAAATAGTGCTGGCGCTAAACAGTTTCTGCGCCAGCAGGTTCCATAAGCTATATCAGTTGCAGGGCATTTTTTAATGTAGTAATTAATCGCGGCGTGCCATTTCACGGTAGTGTTGTAGGCGGCTTTGACGATTCATTTTACCTAGGTAGGTCGGTACAATTTTTCTTACAGGTGTTGGTAGTGCGCTGTCGCAATCTTCGCAGACGCTATCGACCTGAAGGGAATTATAATTGTCTCGACTGAATGGTTTGCCCGGAACGAGTTCCATAAAGAATGCCTGAATTTTTGCTATACCATCAGGTAGGCCAATAATATTTCTGTTGATTGCCAGTACTTCAGCGGTGTATTCGACGATCTCGCGCAGAGTGAAAATATCTGGCCCGCACAAATTGAACGATTTGCCAATGGTGGAGGGGTCATCGATGGATTTAACCATCTCGGCGGCCACGTCGCCCACAAACACGGGAGCAAAACGTGCATCGGCGCAGGCTAGTGGCATAAATGGCATGGCGTGAAGCAGATTAGCAAAGCGGGTAAATAAACCATCGCCGTTGCCGAAAATAACGGATGGACAAAAAACCGTCAAATCCAAAGAGCTTGCTTTCAGGATATCAGTGGCTTCGCCCTTGCTACGTAAATAGTGGCTGGGGCCGTCGGCGGCATCAGCTTTCAGTGAGCTCATCTGGATCACTCGACTAACATTAGCTTGTTCGCAGGCAGCCACTATGTTTTTGGCCAAGCCGATATGGGCTTCGTCAAAGGTGCCGCCACGACCGACGCTAGTGTTTAGAATTCCGACTAGATTAATGACAACATCCTGATCTTTCAGGGCAGCGGTGAGCTCTTCCGGGTTGTACGGATCCACTTGTACAACATCTATCGTGGGTACTACGCGCAACGATTTCATTTTCCGGATATCGCGGCTTAAAACTCTGATGTTTTTGCCTTGCCGAATAAGCTGTCCAGCCAACTCGGTACCGACAAAGCCACTGCCGCCAATGAGACAAATATTTTGTGTTGAGGACATGAAGTTAGATCCTGGACTCGGAAAAGAATGTTGGGGATTAGGTGATGAATGCGATTAATAACAAAGGTCTTAGGGCAGACGCAGCCAGTATACTGCTAACGGGACGCATTGCCGTAGATTTCGACGGTAATTATAGCGTCTTCCGGTGAGTGTGTACCGTTTGTGTTTGTGACCCCCAACTATCGGCGGCTTGGCCCTGTTTGCAAGGCTTGATTGTCGTCAAACTAGCTTCGTTCCTGGCGAAATTATTTAAATGAAAAAACTCCCCGTTTTTGAAGATCATTCAGCGCAAACTGTAAAGAACACGACCTGTTACATGTGTGCCTGCCGTTGTGGCATCAAGGTGACATTAGAGGGCGAGAAGATTCGCTTTATTCAAGGTAACCCGGATCACCCGATAAACAAGGGGGTACTGTGCGCCAAGGGTAATGCGGGCATCATGAAGCAAATGTCGCCAGCTAAGCTAACCCAGCCTCTTATTCGCAGGCCTGGTTCTGAGCGTGGGGCCGGTGAGTTTGACCCGATCAGTTGGGATGATGCGCTCGATATGTTGACAGAGCGACTTAGAAAAATTCGCAGTACTGACCCCCGCAAGCTTGCCTACTTTACCGGACGTGATCAGATGCAGGCGTTGACGGGCTTTTGGGCTTCGCAGTTTGGCACAATCAATTGGGCCGCTCACGGTGGGTTCTGTTCCGTCAATATGGCCGCTGGTGGGCTTTACATGATTGGGCAGTCTTTTTGGGAGTTTGGTGACCCTGATTGGGATCACGCAAAATACTTTATGCTGTGGGGGGTAGCAGAAGACCATGCATCGAACCCGATAAAAATCGGCATCGAGAAGCTCAAACGCCGTGGTTGCAAATTTGTGGCGATTAATCCGGTGCGTACCGGCTATCAGGCCGTTGCAGATGAATGGCTGGGGATTAAGCCCGGTACTGACGGTTTATTGGCACTGTCTTTTGTGCATGTGCTATTGAAGAATGATTTATTTGATAAAGAGTTTCTTACTCGGTACACCAATGGAGCACAACTGGTCATTGATGCACCCGGTCAAAGCAACAATGGGCTGTTGTTGCGTGACGAATCAGACGAGTTGCTGGTCTACAGTCTCAAGAGTCAGTCGTTCGAGCCTTGGTCAAATGTTGATTGTGAGCCGGCATTGTTCGGTGAGTATACGACCAAAGACGGGGTCGCCGTTAAGACCGCTATGACGCTGTTGGCGGAGCGTTATCTTAACAATGAATACTCTCCAGCAAACGTAGCGCCTCAAGTTGGTATCGAGGCTAAGACGATTGAAAGACTTGCACTTGAGATGGCCCATGTTGCTTTCAGAGAAACTGTCGAAATTCATACCCCCTGGACCGATTGGGCTGGTCGGGAACACGATAAGTTTGTGGGAAGGCCGGTTGCGATGCATGCGATGCGAGGTATTTCGGCGCACAGCAATGGATTTCAGACCTGCCGTGCTATTCACTTGGTGCAGGTGTTGTTAGGTGCCATTGACTGTCCCGGTGGTCATTTGGCTAAGCCGCCGTTTCCACGTCACTTGCCACCACCAATAAAGCCTGCAACGCAAAGCAAGCCGAATACCCCCTTAAGTGGGCCGCCTTTGGGTTTCCCAACTGCACCCGAAGACCTTGCTATTGATGCAGACGGTAATCCGCTTCGCATCGATAAAGCCTATTCGTGGGAAGCGCCTATTGCTAATCACGGCTTGATGCACATGGTGATTAAAAACGCTGCCAACGAAGATCCATACCCGATCGATACGCTGATGTTGTTCATGGCTAATATGGCTTGGAATTCATCGATGAATACTCAGGAAACGCAGAACATGCTTACCAAAAAAGGTGATGATGGCGAATATAAGATTCCCTTTATTGTCACCAGTGATGCCTTTCAAAGTGAAATGGTTAATTGTTCTGATCTAGTATTGCCTGATACTACGTACCTTGAACGGTACGACACTATTTCAATTCTTGACCGTCCGATTTCAGAGCCTCACGCAGCCTGTGATTCCATTCGACAACCCATTCTTACGCCGGACCGTGATGTGCGGCCGTGGCAGGAAGTGATGATTGAGGTGGGGTCCCGTTTAGGCTTTCCCGGTCTTGTGGACGAGCAAGGGAAACGCAAATTTGATGGCTATAATGACTTTATCGTTAACTGGGAGAAATCTCCCGGTATTGGTTTTCTGGCTGGATGGCGTGGCACTGATGGCAGCAAGTCGCTGGTAGGTGAGCCCAATCCGGATCAATGGCAAGCCTATGTAGATAACGGGTGCTTTTTCGAACATCAAATTCCGCCTAACCAACGCTATTTTCGCTTTGCGAATAAAGACTACTTAAGCTGGTCAAAAGAGGTGGGGTTTAACGCTCATGATGGCCCGATTGTTATGGAGCTCTACTCCGAAACATTGCAAAAATTTCGCTTAGCCGGTGAAGGTGTCTATGACGGGCCCCTGCCTAAACGGGAAGTGGATAAGCAGCGGCTGGTTAAGTACTTTGATCCAATCCCAATGTGGTATCTACCGCTTGAACAACAACAGGTTGATCACGAAGAGTATCCGTTTTTTGCTGTCAATCAGCGGCCCATGTTTATGTACCATTCGTGGGATTCGCAGAATGCATGGCTTAGACAAATTATGTCGCAGAACTATTTGTACATGAATCTTCAGCGCGGAACCGAGCTAGGCTTCACTGATTTGCAATGGGTCTGGGTAGAGTCCCATAACGGTAAAATAAAAGTGCAGCTAAAGCTGATGGAAGGCTGTAATGCAGATACGGTATGGACATGGAACGCTATTGCTAAGCAGCGTGGAGCATGGGGTCTTGCGGATAAAGCTCCTGAGTCAGAGCGAGCGTTTTTGATGAACCATCTGATCGCCGAAACATTACCCGATAACACCGCCACCACTGAACAGTTAACTAATTCAGACCCAGTGACAGGACAAGCAGCCTGGTATGACCTACGTGTAAAGGTGACGCCGGCCGAAGCGGGCGATGAGCAGTCATTACCACAGTTTGAAAAGATAAACAAAGCGCCGGGGCAGCCTGACTCTGCTCAAGTATTACGCTACTCGGCTGGTAAGCAAGTGAACTTAAAAAGAAGCTTAAAGGATATCATTATGCGGGGGTCAAAATAGTGAAGCTCGGACTAGTGATTGATCTAGATACTTGTGTTGGCTGTCATGCGTGTGCAGTCGCGTGTAAGCAGTGGAATACTTCGGGCACGAGTGGTCCGTTAACAGACTATGATCCCTATGGGGCTGAGCCTGCTGGTGTGTGGTTTAACCGGATTCGGCACTATGAAGTTGATGAATACCCGAACAGCAAAACCATTAACGCACCCATGTCTTGTATGCACTGTGAAGATGCTGCCTGTGTCACCGTGTGCCCGACAGGAGCTTCTTATAAGCGTGAAGAGGATGGCATTGTATTGATCGATCAGGATAAATGCATGGGGTGTAATTATTGTGCATGGGCGTGTCCTTACGGCGCTCGTGAGCTTGATCGTGAATCCGGCACGATGAAAAAATGTACTCTGTGTGTTGACCGTATTTACGATGAAAACCTGCCCGAGGCCGAGCGGCAACCAGTTTGTGTGCTGACTTGTCCGTCAAACGCACGTTTCTTTGGTGACTTTGATAATCCGGATTCCGAGGTCAGCCAGAAGGTTCGTGAGCGCGGTGGCTATGCAATGATGCCCGAGGCTGGCTATCAACCGACGAACAAATATTTACCCCCGCGGCAGACGCCACTGGTAGAAACCCACGCTGAAAAAGCAGCAACCACTGAAAAGCCAGTGTCGCAAATACAGCGCTGGATAGCGCAGCAACTTGCGAGGCAGTCCTAGTGCATCCTGCAATATCTGTAATTTGTTTTACGTTATTGTCTGGCGCGGGTTATGGCTTGATAATACTGTTGTGTCTTGATAGTGCGTTTGATATCGGATTGGTTCAGGTTGGCTTGCGTCAGGTTGTATTGGGGGTTGTAGCGTTAGTGCTAATCACCATCGGGCTGCTTTGTTCGACCTTCCATCTGGCAAATCGGAAAAACGCATGGCGGGCGTTTTTCCGATTTCGTACTTCATGGTTATCACGTGAGGGTGTGTTTGCAGTGTTGCTTTATCCTTTCGCCTTGGTGTGGGTGTTTATGGTTTGGTCAGCCGCACCGATGGGTGTTGGTATTGCAGCGAAAATATTTGCTGTACTCACGGTGTTGCTTGCAATTGCCACTCTCGGCAGTACCGGCATGATATACGCTTGTTTGAAGACAATCAGGCAATGGAACACAGCTCTGACGCCGACCAATTATTTGTTGCTTGGCCTAATGCTGGGGGCGTTAATTTTACTGGTTGGTAGCAGTGGCAAAGAGGCTACAGAAAAGCTAGCGCTTGGCCTTCTTGCCATCGCCTGTGTCAGTAAATTAATTTATTACTATTGGATCGGGCACCCAGCGGGGCCGACTATAAATTCGGCGCTTGGGTTTACGCGCGCTACGGTTCGTTTACTGGATGTCGGACACGGCAGTGGTAATTTTTTAACCGACGAGTTTGGTTATGAGTTGGCTCGAACCAAGCTGTTATGGCTTCGTTTAATCAGTGTGGTCTGTGCTTTCTTCTTGCCGGCTTTGCTGTTGGTGGTAGTTGATCGCCATATTTTTACTGATTCACTAGCGATGGTTATCGCGTTTGGCGGGGTCTTCGTCGAGCGCTGGTTGTTTTTTGCAGAGGCAAGGCATGTGGTTAATCTATACCACGGTGAGCAGCGCACCTGATTCTCGATTGATCATTTTGTGCCAAGCCGGAGTCTTGGCTCCGGCTTACCGTGGTTGCCCTTAGCGTTCACTTTCTGGAAGTTGATGTTGTCCGGCCGCATACTGCACCAGCGACTTAATGCTAAGTCCCTGCAAAACGACGGACATAATAACAATGACGTAGGTAATGGCGACAATCACATCGCGTTCCGGGCCTAGAGGTAATGACAGCGCTAATGCGACGGAGATGCCGCCTCTTATTCCCCCCCACGTTAAAATTGATACCACGTGTGGATGGAAAGACTGACGCAGCTTCAAAATGGAAACTGGTATGCCTACTGCAATCCAGCGCGCAGCCAGTACAACGAAAAACATCAGAACGCCTGCAGTGATGGAGTTGCCGTTTAGGTTCATCACAATGATTTCTAAGCCAATCAGCATAAACAAAACAGCGTTTAGTATTTCGTCGACTAACTCCCAGAATGTATCCAGGTTTTCCCGGGTTTTGTCGCTCATCGCAAAGCGTCGGCCATGATTGCCGATAAACAGACCGGCGATCACAATAGCAATAGGCCCGGAGATATGCATGGCGCGAGCCGCCGCGTAGCCGCCCATTACTAGTGCGAGTGTAAGCAAGACTTCAACATGGTAGTTGTCGACTGACTTTAATAGCCGATAGCAAGTCCATCCAATGATCAGTCCAAACACTCCGCCGCCAATCGTTTCTTGAAAAAATAATCCGGCGACACTTAAAGGCGTAACAGTGGCACCGCCGCCGTGACTATCACCACCAACGGCAATGCCTAGAATCACTAAAAATACTACGACCGCAATGCCGTCGTTAAACAGAGACTCTCCGGCGATTTTGGTTTCCAGGGACTTGCTGGCATTGGCGGTTTTTAATATTGATAATACAGCCACTGGGTCGGTAGGGGCGATCAGAGACCCAAACAACATGCAGTAGATAAATGGTAGGTTGATGTCGAACAAGCCTAAAATATAGTAAGACGAAATACCGACAATAAACGTGCTGGTGATTACGCCAACTGACGCTAGAATGCCAACCACCCATTGCTTGTCTAGCAGTTCGTTCAGGTTGATATGTAGGGCACCTGCAAAGAGTAGAAAGCTCAGCATTCCCTCCATTAGCGTTGCGTCAAAATCAACGCCGGACAGCAGCTTTTCCGTATACTCGACACCCATCGTCAAGCCAGCTTTCGAAAGTAAAACCATCGCCAGAGAAAACACTAGTGATATCACCATCACACCGATGGTGTTGGGCAGACGGATAAAGCGGTAATTAACGTAGGCAAAAAGTGCAGTAACAGTCATTAGCAGACTGGCGGTGCCAAGTAAGTCCATAGACCTTCTTCGAGTTTGAGGAAACAGATGGATTTTAACGTTGCAGCGCCCTAGAAAGCGAGCGTTGAACTATATAACTATGGTAACCATAAATAGAGCAAGATTTTTGATTGGCAACCTAGATTATAATTTGCGCGAATCCGGCAGAGCTCGTAACGTTACGCTAAAGGTCAGTCAGGCTAATGGCTTGGTCGTTGTTGTGCCTATAGGCTTTGATCGTGAGTTGCTGCCTGATATCCTCAATTCACGACAAAGCTGGATAGAGCGTCAATTGGAGCGCTTTGAGGCGCTACCGGGCCGGTTCGACGGCGATTGGCCTCCGAGCAGTCTGCAATTGCGTGGTATCGGATGTGTGTTTCAGGTTGAATATAAGCAGGCAGAAGGTAGTCGTATTCGCCTTGATGAGCGTGGGGACTTGCTGACAGTGTCGATTCCGGAAAACTGCAGTGATGAAAGTCTGGCGGTCTTTTTTGTCAAATGGCTAAAGAAGCTGGCGCAACAGCATTGCGAGACTATTGTAAGAGAGTTGGCGATGGTTACCGGATTGAAATATAAAAAGCTGAGTGTTCGTGGGCAAAAAACTCGTTGGGGTAGTTATTCTTCTCACGGTACTATTAGCCTGAATTTTAAACTTTTGTTTTTACCTGAGTCACTGTTGCGGCACGTTGTGCTGCATGAGTTGTCGCATTCTGTGCATATGGATCATTCTCCTGAGTTTTGGAATTTACTGGGTTCAGTTGATCCGGCATCGGATCAGCACGATAAGCAGCTATCCGATGCGTGGCAATACCTGCCGGGGTGGCTCGATTAACGTTTATTTCACTTTTCTTTGGTCATTTTCTAGTTAATTTATGGGTTCTACCATTTTTTATTTCTGTGTAGGCGCTCATCCTGGTAGCGGTGATCGCTATTGGCGATTTCGGTTGGGTTGCGGTCAAGCTTTGGCTCAACGGTGGGTGTGCGGCAGGACGGCTTCAGATTGAGAATAGAAACAGAAAATACCGATCCTCGAACGTCCTATCAAAATGCATTGGACTTGGGCTTGTTGCAGCCCGATCAGCGGCAATTTGAGGTTGTAGGTAAGCTGCAAGATCTCTATGAGCGCATAGTGACTTCTGAGGGCAGTCAACCCCAAAAGCTGGAGCGGAAGGGTTTTTTTAGTAGCCTCTTTGGAGGTGATAAATCAATTGATGATCCAGTGGTGAACATACCTGGTTTGTATTTGTGGGGCGGTGTTGGCCGCGGAAAAACCTTGCTCTGTGATATGTTTTTCGATGGATTGCCTATTGAAAATAAAAAAAGAATACACTTTCATCGCTTTATGCGAAGCGTACATCTGCAGTTGGCTGACATTAAGCAGGCGCAATCTCCATTAGATATCGTGGCCGAAACATTCGCTAAGGAGTTTCGAGTATTGGTGCTTGATGAGATGCATATTAACGATATCACTGATGCCATGTTAATGAGTGGGTTGCTGCAAGGTCTGTTTAGCCGGGGGGTGATAATCATCACTACTTCTAATGTGGTGCCCGATGACCTTTACCGTGATGGATTACAACGATCACAATTTCTACCTGCAATTGAGGCGTTAAAAGGTAATACCGAAGTGGTCTTTCTTGGTGGTGATATCGACTACAGGATGCGAGCTCTTGAGAATGCAGATATATACCACGCGCCACTTGATGAATATGCCAATGCGACGCTTGAAGCGTATTTTCAGGAGGTGGTGGCTGCTAGCGCATACACGCAGAGCTCACCACTAGAAATTAACAGCCGCCAGATCGATACCGTTTTATTGGCTGACAATATTGTTTGGTTTTCTTTTGACAGTTTATGTAAAACCAGCAGATCAACTGATGATTACATCGAGATAGCGCGATTATTTCATACTGTTTTGTTAAGTGATGTGCACGCTATGGATGGTAAAAGCAGTGATGTGTCCCGGCGCTTTATAAATATGGTCGATGAATTTTACGATCGAAATGTAAAGTTGGTTATTACGGCAGACGCTTTACCTGAACAGTTGTATCAGGGTAGTCGTTTGGCCTTTGAGTTTGATCGTACTGTTAGTCGATTACGTGAAATGCAGTCAAGCGAGTATTTATCCAGCCAGCATAAGCCCTAGGTCGCGGATTCAGTTATCTTTTAGGTGCTTGTCGAGTTTTTATCGTTAGTTTTTAAAAAAAGCAGTCTCAACGGTGTGGCTTGCTG
>JALZUX010000693.1 GCA_023301405.1 Granulosicoccaceae bacterium
AAAGAACGAAAGTCTCCTAGATACAAATTAGAGAAAAAGCAGCTGGTGTAGGTATCTGATGCAGACACCAGAGTCACGTCGATGGCGTCGCCGGCATCCTTAGCAAGGTAGCGCGCAGCGGTTGCGCCGGCCGCACCACCACCAATAACAACCACTTGAGGTTTAGACTGCGCATCAGCTCCGTGAGGCACAACCAATGAAGCGGCGCTGGCACCCAGCAGCGTGGTAAATTGCCTTCTGTTTAATTTATTCATAATTCCTCCAAGTAGATGGCTGTGCCTGGTTAACCGACATCATAATTCGCTTGTGCACAATAATATAATTATAAGTCTACTTGTGCTTCAGCAGAAATGGCTTAAAAAACGATTTAGGTGGCTGTCCGAGCACTAGGGTCGTTGCGAGAGTGTGAGATTTCGAGTCAGATGCTTCCATCGATAAGGGGGCCTGATCATGCTTCTTTATTAAAATCAATCGGAATAGCCGGCCAAAAGACCGCTTGCGCAGTAGGTCATTCATTATGAAACAGCCTCCTCGAGGCGCTATTGCGGGAATCAAGACAAAAGCCGGGATCAGCTGCAATTACGCATAGTGTTTGTGGTAACTGCGCCTGACACCAGCCCGTTGCACAATAACGCCAACAATTTTGCTAAAATTCCCGGCGGTGGGAATGACAGGGTAATTGCTGTTCAAGGGGCGCAATAGCCACCCACGGCCTCCGTCACGCTGCAGCTGCCTGAACACTAAGCCTTCGGTTGGCACGTCAGTTTGGGTGCCGTCATCAGCAAGCACATAACTGCCGTCAGTGGCCCGGCCGGTTGGATCAATCAGAATAATGCAGCCACGTCGAAACTCTGGTTGCATACTGTCGTCCAGAACCCGCAAAGCAAAAGGCTCTGCTTCTGTGCAAGTGGCGGGCTCAAGGTCAGTATCGCTTGCGCCCTGCCCGTCATGATTGGCGGTTTGACCGGCGTTTTGCACAGACGGCACTTGTGGAAAGTAACGCAGCTCATTAACAGACATTGACGGCAACCCGGTTTCCGGAAACATCACGAGTCCGGATTATTCATTGTTTACTGATGATATCGCGTAGAGGTGGGTATTCACAGAGGATATTCTTCGTCGATCCAATAGTTCGCTAATTTATTTGCCTGTTGTTCAGGGGCAAGCGCGGTGTAGGTTTGGCGGTCAAATGCCGGTGGGCATAAATCGGGTGTTGCTACACAACTAGAGTGTAAGCACAACGGAAAGTTCGCAGCACCGTCATTGTTGGTGGGTCACAATGCGGCGCACGCAGTAGATCTTCGTTGGCAACTACGTCATCAAACGGCCGCTGAAATACAAAGCACTCAAAATGGTCCTATTTCAGGGGTCTGTTTAACAGGCCCTTTTGCAGCCAATTCGTTATACTGCAGCTTATGGAATTACTCCCTGTTTCTCTGTCTCTGGCAGATCGAAAATGTCTTGTTGTCGGCTC
Source organism: Granulosicoccaceae bacterium (assembly GCA_023301405.1). GTDB lineage: Bacteria > Pseudomonadota > Gammaproteobacteria > Granulosicoccales > Granulosicoccaceae. The sequence continues at coordinate 1,475 of JALZUX010000693.1, forward strand.
TCAACCGCAAGCTGACCACCTGGTGAAAACACTGGCAGCGCAACGCGCTCAGGTGGTTTGGGTTGGGTGCGCAGCAACATCGGTACTGCCTGACAACGTGAGGCTCTTTGATCGGCCCTTCAAGTCCGATGATCTCGATGATTGCTGGCTGGTAGTCGCTGCCAGCGCGTCAGACACCGAGAATAACTCAGTGAAACAGCTATGCGAGGCGCGCCAGTTGTTCTGCAGCATTGCCACAGATCAGCAACACAGTAATTGGCTTTTATCACAAGCTGCAGAGCCACAAACTACAACAGCAATATCGCCACATCCGGCGTACCGTGAAGATCCCCACCAGAATGCCGGGTTAGTATCGTTGGTGGGCGCAGGACCGGGAGATCCTGACCTGTTAACACTGCGCGCTTTAAAACTGATCAAAATTGCAGACGCGATTGTTTACGACAGGCTAGTAAGTAAGCCAATACTTAAAATGTGCAACCCCGATGCTGAATTTGTTTATGCAGGCAAGGCCAAAGCACAACACACACTGCCGCAAGACTCGATCAATGATCTGCTGGTACAACTGGCAAAAAAATATAAAAACGTGGTTCGCCTAAAAGGCGGCGATCCATTTATCTTTGGCCGCGGTGGCGAAGAAATTGAAACTCTGGCCGATCAGGAAATAGCATTTCAAGTGGTACCGGGAATAACCGCTGCCTCTGGCTGTGCGGCATTCTCAGGTATCCCGTTAACACACAGGGACCATGCACAGTCTTGTATTTTTGTGACCGGACACCTACGCGATGGCAAAATCAACCTCAACTGGCAAGAACTCATTGATCCAGGGTTAACTATCGTTGTGTACATGGGCTTAACCGGCGTTGATCAAATTTGCAAATCATTAATCGAACACGGAAGATCAGCTGATACCCCCGCTGCCTTGATTGAACGCGGAACCAAGCCCGAGCAACGGGTACTGTCCAGTACATTGCAAGGCTTGTCGCTATTGGTGGCGCAAAATAATGTGGTGGCACCAACGCTGTTGATTATCGGTGGCGTCGTATCGCTGCGAGACAAACTTGATTGGTTTAAACCCTGATTCAAATCCTATCAAGGTAGAGCGCCTTTGCAAGGCTATAGAAATTTCAACTGTGATTCTAAAAAGCGAACAGTAACAATGCAGCGGTTATGCTACTTCTCAACAATGAATAGTGGCGCAGCCATGATGGCACATCTCCCAACGCTACCCACGTTGTCACGACTTGTTGAGTTGATCAAGTAAAAAACGGTGCATCGAATTGGATAGGCGTATGTTTACCCGGCTCGGCCGGTCGTAGAAATACAGCGTCCTGCACAGGCGATGTTGCAACCAAG
>JALZUX010000694.1 GCA_023301405.1 Granulosicoccaceae bacterium
TTCTGGTCGGTATATCACCGACCAGATTTAAGAAGACACCAAGAACTCACTTGTCGTTATTCCATTAGTCCTATCACTAACCTATCCTTAGGCGTTCACCACCTGGATAGAGATTGTTATTGTCAGTCCGCCTCAGGTGTCAGGTTAGTGGAATGTTTGGCAGCAACAAGATTTCAGTTAATCTATCCTTTTGACGTATCCGCGATCGTCGTATGATCGCTATACGCTCTATTTAATGATGAGTAATTTACTATCCGTGATGGTTGCTCCGGTCACTCGCATTGAATAACCTCTTGATCCCCGGGTAACCGCCCACCGTTGACAAGGCAGTTGTAATTGCGCAACTAAGGTCTGTCGCCAGTACTTCTCACCTGCCACTCGTGCGATCGACTTTGAGCTCAAATGCCACGGCACTTCATGCCGGTGATAGTTTGTGGGTGGGGTCGACGAGTACATCCATTATGTGACAACCGCGGTAGCGCTTGTTTGTGGGTGGGCACTAGCTATTACGGTCACAACGTTATAGAAGAACTATTCGCCTCTATTGATCAAATTATTTAGGTCGAAACTTTGCGCCGCAGCGCAAAATCCTATTCCTGGACAGCCAGCTATGCGGCTCTGTCAGACAAAGATCCCGGGTGTTCTTGTATGTCAGTGACCGGGCAGCGGCGTGACTAACGGCAAAACCCAGTTACTAGCAGGACTGCGAGCTACCTTTGTCAAATCAGTATCAAAGGCAATCATCCGCTGCTTCGGGCGACTATTAAGCGAGCAGTGCGCGTCAACGTATACCGCGACTTCAATGTTCTCTTGGTTAGTCTTTTCCTGCCCAATGAAATTGGCAAATTGCCATAGCAAATCTGGAATGCAGGTCATTTTCCGGTGTTGTTTTGCAGTGAGATACGTGCTGGGGTCAATAAGCCATTCGCGCCCATCAACGGCGACAACCCTGTATTGTGCAGTGCCTCGTTTTGAGCGCAGTTTCATACGCCAGCTGAACAGATGACCGTCTTCGTTCCAGGCGACATTGCCCGGGTAAGACCAATGGCGCAAAGGAATGAGTATCTGGCCAATAAGCCAGACGGTCATCAGTGTGAGTATCACGACCCGGCCGGTAGTTGAGGCGCTTTTGGAGGTGCTACTATTGAGCAGAGCGGGTGCAGGCAGGGTGTTGGCAGCTCGAATTTTTGCCCACAACTTTCTTGGCCAGTCCGGTGCCAGAAACAACAGGCTGGCGAACAAGGTAAACCACGGGAAAATGCCAATATTGAAGACAAGATGGTTCATGACGTGAAAGCAGGCGTAGGTGCACAATACAGGTATTTGCCAACGTTTAAAGAATAACAAAGGAGCACCCAGTAAGTGCAGTGCTATCGCGCCATAGGCACCAATGGCAATACCGATATCATTGGTCAGCGTGGTGAATATTGGCGGAAATTCGGGTCGTTTGCCCTGCATCCACATTCGCAGTGGTTCAAGGTTAAGCCAATCAGGGGTTAACTTGGCCAACCCCGCATGAATCAATATTATTTCCAGTTGCAGCACCAGCAGTATAATGCACCAGCGCGCGACTTCGGGGTTTGCGATGCGGGTGTCTCTGCGTGCATCCAGCGACCACAGGCTGTTTGCCGGCAGGAATATCATTAGGATACAAAACAGAATGACCATGTAATAGTGGTTCAGATAAATCGCTTGCTCCAACAGGAACGCGTAGCTGAACATGATCGTGAACAACACCATCGCAAACCGATAATAATACCCCAGCATAATTGCCACCGAACACAGAGCCATTATTGTCCAGTGTGCGTAGAGCGCCCAGGTTGTTGGCCAAGGCTGCACCCAGTCAAAGTGGCGATAGCTAAACACTAGGCTTGGTTGCAGATATTGACAATGCAAGCATAAAAACATCTCGTTGATACTGTTAAATATCAACAGCGCCCCGAAGCCAATTCTGAAAACGGCCAGTGAGCTAGCATCAACAGAGGCAAACAGACGTTGGGTGATCGAATCCATAAAAACCTGTGGCGTGGCAAAAAACGATGTGGCAGATGGTTAATATTAAAGTGATGACCGCTGTGTGTACAATTGTGTGATGAGTAATTTATCAATAGCAGGCAATCAACTTACACTGGTGTACGACGGAGAGTGCCCGTTTTGCGCTCGCTATGTTGCGATGACTCGATTGCGCGCTAGTGCTGGTTCACTAACAATATTAAATGCACGGGAACCACATCAGCTTATCGAGGAGCTCATAGCTGATGGCTATGACCTTGACGACGGTATGGTGTTAAAGGCCGGTGACAAAATCTATCATGGTGATCAGGCGGTGCACGCGTTAGCACTGTTGAGCAGCCGGATTGGCTGGTTTAACCGACTAAACTTCCTGGTGTTTCGTTCAGAAACTTTATCGCGTGTGTTGTACCCAATATTGCGCGCTGGTCGAAATACGGTATTGCGTTTGCTGCGACGGCAGAAAATACATTGAACCAGATACGCTGTTGTGCGTCATACAAGTATGCCGCTGCACCGTGTAATTTATAAACAATAAAGCGCACACGTGTAGCAGGCAAATTTCACGCATTTGAGACAACCTTGCTATGGGCTTCTTTCTAGACGGACGCCTATTAGAGAGATTTTTTAATAGTACAGCTCACCGCTTACGCCCTCAATTTGCTTTTATTCAGAGTTGCGCCATTCAGTCGTGAGATAGATAAAATATGTTGAGGGCCAAAATACTAAAACTTTACTGTGTTGTTACGATGGTTTTGTGTTGGGCTGGTCCGGTCAGCGCTCAGCTTACCGGTACAGGAGTTACGGAGCGAGACACTCTCTCCATCCCCATTGCGGCTTTTATTCTGGATTCCGACACTGGCGAAACAAGTTTATCGAGCCAACGAACCATCGGTAGCATGGAAAGGCACTTTGCACGGGTTAACCGTGTCTGGAGCCAAGCCGGCATTGCGCTTGATCCAATTTCCGTACAACGAGTGAAAGTACCGAAGGAATTGCTGTGGGGCCTGATACACAGGCGAGGTCGCGGAGGTATTGCCGATTTGTTCAGGGCTATACGGCGTGGTGAAATCAACGTTGGGAACGCGGCCGGCAGGGCATCGATATGGACCTTCTATGTCAGAAGCCTCGGTGGGCCCAATGGATTGACACCTAGTGGCGCAAATTCCTTTTTTGTGGCTGATAATACGACCAATGACGGCTATCGCGTTACCAGTCACGAAATCGGTCATATACTGGGTCTTTACCACGCGCAGGGTAATACTAGTCAATTGCTGTATTCCGGTACCAACGGATTAACGCTAACCGAAGTGGAGCAGATCGTGGCGCGCTACAAAGCTGTAC
>JALZUX010000695.1 GCA_023301405.1 Granulosicoccaceae bacterium
ACTACTCGGCTCGGTTGCCGTCTATTTATGAAAAATTTTATTGAAGAACTGAAACGCAGAGGCATGCTTCACGACCATATGCCTGGTGCGGAAGAGCACTTGGCAGAGGCGATGCGGTCGGCCTATATCGGTTTTGATCCAACTGCAGACTCCCTGCACATCGGCAATCTTGTTCCCATCATGCTATTGGCTCATTTTCAACGCTGTGGACACAAGCCTTATGCATTGGTGGGCGGGGCGACCGGTATGATCGGTGACCCGTCGGGTAAATCAGATGAGCGCAATCTGCTTGATGAACCTACGTTGCGCCACAATCAGGAAGCGGTCAAAAAGCAGCTGGCTCACTTTCTGGATTTTGACGCAAATGCCGAAAACGCCGCTGAATTGGTCAACAACTATGACTGGATGAAAGACTTCACCTTTCTGGATTTTATTCGGGATGTCGGCAAGCACATTACTGTTAACTACATGATGGCCAAGGACTCGGTAAAAAACCGTATATCCCAAACTGCCGGTGAGGATACAACCGGCGGATCAGAGGGAATGAGTTTTACCGAATTTACCTACCAATTGGTGCAAGGCTATGACTTCCTGCATTTATATAAACACCAGAATTGCACTTTGCAGATGGGTGGCAGTGATCAGTGGGGAAATATCACCACGGGTACCGAGCTTGTCAGACGTATAGGGCTGGGTAAGGCGTTTGCGATCACCTGTCCGCTAATCACCAAAGCAGACGGTTCAAAGTTTGGTAAAAGTGAAGGCGGTAACGTGTGGTTGGATCCGGTGCGCACCTCACCGTATAAATTTTACCAGTACTGGTTGAATTCAAGTGATGAAGACAGCGAGAAATATATTCGCATATTCACCTTCCTTGAAGAAGAGGAAATTGTAGCGATCATTGCCGAGCACGATGAAGCAAAACATCTACGCGTTCTGCAAAAACGTCTGGCCTCAGAGATCACAAAAATGGTGCACTCTGAAGCTGAGCTTGATAAAGCGATTGCCGCCAGTAGTATTTTGTTTGGTAATGCCAACGTTGATGATTTAAAACGGTTGGACGAGCAAACGTTTCTTGATGTGTTTGATGGTGTTCCTCAAGCAGATATCGCAGCGTCATTAGTAGCCGAAGGTCTTGACATTGTAGCGGCGTTGGCGGGTGAGAGTGCTTTTTTGAAATCAAATAGCGAAGCGCGCCGGGCGATCAAAGAAAATTCAATTTCGGTGAATAAGCAGAAGGTTGGCGAGGACTATAAAATTACCACTGCAGACGTGATTAATGAGAAGTTTGTATTGCTGCAGAGAGGGAAGAAAAACTACTTTGTGTTACGGCTGCGATAGCCTAGTGGTATAGGAAGTAAGCGCGGCGCGAAGTTGGTATTAGGAATCCCAAACGGATTTGGGATCTTGATTACCCGATTTGGCCAGTAGTTGTCTGAAATTATATAATCGTGCCAGACGCCCACCTAGGCAGGCGTCCGCAAAGATTTCTTAACGCTTCACTAACCCGTTACAGCACTAAACCCAAATGTGCTGAAAACTCGTCTGCAGGCATAAAGCCAACAACTCTGGCATTTCTTTGCTCTTCCCCGTCAACACCATAAAACATGATTGCTGGTGGTCCGAAGATGCCGTATTTCCTTAACAAGGCTTTGTCCAAGTCATCGTTGACGGTAACATCGGCCTGTAATAGGACAGCGGTCTTCATTTGCTTTGCAACGGTTGGATCACTAAAAGTGAACGCTTCCATTTCTTTGCAGCTCACACACCAGTCTGCATAGAAATCCAGAATGACTGGCTTATTTTGCGCTTGTGCCGATTGAAGTGCCGCTTCCAGATTTTCTACGCCTTTCACTTTTTGAAAGGTTACATGGTCGCTGACTGCAGCGGCCTGACCTGAGCCACCACCGCCAGACACACCGTTTAGTGGCTTAAGTAAAGTGCCCTGGCCGGTGGCTACACCAATGATGAGCAAGGTGCCGTATACGAGTGAAATGTAGCCAAAGCCTTTGGTGATTCGTTGCCATCCTTTAGCATCGGCCGGGGTGTTATCGAATGCCCCCATAAAGATACCGGTGATTATCAGTAGCACGGCGAACAGAGCCATGGTAGCCGAGGTTGGGATAATTCGATCCAGCATCCAGATAGCCACACCCAGTAGCATGACACCGAATACGTTCTTTATTGCATCCATCCAAGGGCCAGCGGTTGGCAGGTACTTACCGAATGATGTGCCAATGATCAGCAGGGGTACGCCCATGCCCATACTCAGAGCAAACAAGGCGGCGCCACCTAGTACGGCATCACCTGTTTGACCGATATAAATTAGAGCGCCAACCAATGGTGCTGTTACACACGGGCCAACGATCAACGCTGATAAGAAACCCATCGTCGCTACACCTGAGATACTGCCACTTTTTTGCTTGTTACTTACCGAGGACAAACGGTTCTGAACGAAAGAAGGCATTTGAATTTCAAACAGTCCGAACATGGATGCGGCCAGAACGACAAACAGAACGGCGAATACTGAAAGCACATACGGGTGTTGCAATGTTGCTTGAATGTTTTCGCCGGTTAAACCAATGATGACGCCAGCGATGGTATAGGTAGAGGCCATTGCCAGTACGTAGATAAGCGACAATGTGAAGGCACGGCGGGTGCTGATTTTTTCACCATTGCCGACGATGATTGACGACAAAATAGGAATCATTGGTAGCACACAAGGCGTGAAGGTCAGCAGAAGACCCATGCCGAAAAAGGTTAGGATAGTTAGCCAGCGGTTACCACTGCCAAGGCTTGCCGCCAGGCGATCCTGTTCTGCTACGGGTATTTGACTCTGACTTGACGCGGTGTTGGCGACCTTAAGTGTGTTGTTGTCAGTTGATCCGGGCTCAACGCCAGCTACAACGGGTCCAATGGCGACTTGTAGTTCTTTTGTCTGTGGTGGATAGCAAATACCAGCATCAGCGCAGCCCTGGTAGCCAACCTTCAACGTTACTTGGTTGGATTTCAAGCTGGCTAATGAAACCATTGCTGTCGCTTGATTTCGGTTGACTTCTACTTCACCGAAGAATTCATCATGCTTTAGTTTGCCGGCGGTTATATCGACATTGCCTACGGAGGTGCCGTCTGGTTGCAGTATTTCAAATTTAAACTTGTCGCGGTACAGATAGTAGCCGTCGGTGATTTCCCAGGTGACAGGTACAACGCCGTTGATGGCCTCACCGGTCACCACTTTAAAAGCGATTTCAGGGTCTAAAAATTCTTCATCACTACCGAAATCTATGTTGCCGAAGGGTGATTCACTCGTGTTACCTAAGCCGGTGACGGCGCTTGAAGTGGCGTTCATGGCGGTATTGCCGCTGCTGAAAGGGCTGGGCAATGTTGTATTATTGGCTAATGGCAGCGAAGGCGTTGGAGTGGCGTCAGCATCAGATGAGGCCGGCACTTCTACAATAAAATCTTGTTTGAAAGGAGGGTAGCAAACGCCTACGTCGGCACATCCCTGAGAGTGAATGGTGACCGCCAAAGGGTCAGTAGAGGTGAGATTTTCAATTTTGGCTGAATACTCAAGCACTCCTCGATATGTTTCTACTTCGCCAAAAAACTCGTCATTCTTGCGAACGCCATCGGGCAGAATCAGTTCCTTGAAGTCTGCGCTCTCTGAGGATAGTTTGAGTTTTTTACGGTACAGAAAATAGCCGTCAGCGATGTTGATCTGTACTCGCAGGTTATTGTCGGTATCGACATGTGCTGCGGTGATGAACGCCTGCGCCGGCTCGAGTAGTTCTTCGCTCGCGGTGCTGATGCTTGTGAACAACAAGAACAGAAGCAGAAGCAAGGAGTTGATTGGGTTTTTTTTCATAGTTCTTCGATAGAATTTTTGATTTTCGACCATATGAATGGTCTTATGTTCAAATTTTAAAGCGCGGTGTAGGTAATGACGGCAAAGTTCATCTCTTTAGGTCGGCAGTACGTGTCTGGCACTTTAAAAAATTAATACCCATGAAACGATCTGAAACGGGTTTTAATTGCGTTATTGCTGATAATCTTCTGGATAGTGAGTTTCTGACCAGACAATAGTGGAGTAACATGGTTTTTCCATCAATTTTTCTTCTTTTTATCGCCATGCCGATTTTGGAGATCTTTGTCCTGATCCAAGTGGGTAGTGCGATAGGTGCGTTGACGACGATTGCTATTGTCATTATCACTGCAGTGCTCGGTACCTGGATGTTGCGGGCTCAAGGGCTGGCTACCATCAACAAAGCCCGAAGCCGGTTGGCTGGCGGTGAGATACCTGCATTTCAGCTCATGGAGGGGTTGGCGCTCGGGGTGGGCGGAGCACTACTTCTGACGCCGGGCTTTATAACTGACACACTGGGTTTCGCCTGTCTGTTGCCTCCTACGAGACGCCTGATTGTCGGCGCGCTTTCTAAAAAGGTGTCTGTCAGTGGCATGGCGTCAGGAGCGGGCGGGTTTAGATCGCCACCGCCAAGCGGCGCACAGCCTGGACCCGCTGGCGGCCCAAAGCGGCCGATCTCCGGAGATATCATCGAAGGCGAGTTTACCCGTAAAGACTGATCGTATAAGTTGGTGCCATCACACAGCTGATGGTGGTTAGATCAATTCCGGCTGCCACTGTGCAGCCTGTTTCACATAATTATGCATCACGACTCGATAAGGATGAGGTTTGTGGTTAATCAGGGTGCGCCTGTCATCTCTGGTAAGCAATTATGGGGAATTGGTGTGGAACACACACAATGATTTGACCACGTAAGACATCGCCGACGGCCGCGACAGGCGTGCTCTGAATAATCGCCTGCGGCTTTTGTTTCTGATACCTCTGCTTAGAGACGATGGTTTTTTTGAACCGGAATTCCGTAAGTGATCGGCGAAATTCACATTTATCATTAACAAAGCTTGAATTCGTCCTCGAAATCACTATTATTAGCACTCGCTCGGGTTGAGTGCTAATAAAACAAGCACGGGACCACATTTTCAACACTCTAAATTCAATGAGGAGACCGAATTTAATGAACATTCGTCCATTACATGACCGCGTGGTTGTGCAACGCATGGAAGAAGAACGTACCAGCGCTGGTGGTATCGTAATTCCTGATTCTGCAACTGAAAAGCCAATTCGTGGTGAAGTTAAAGCAATCGGCAACGGCAAAGTTACTGATGGCGGTGATGTTCGCGCGTTGGACGTCAAAGTTGGCGACACTGTGCTATTCGGCAAGTACTCAGGTACTGAAATCAAGGTTGATGGTGATGATCTGCTAGTGATGCGTGAAGACGACATCATGGCCGTCATCGAAGGTTAAGACTCCGGTCAGCATTACTACCATTTCAAATATTTAACTCACGGAGATTAAAATCAATGAGTGCTAAAGATGTGCAATTCTCAGATGCTGCACGCAGCAGAATGCTTAAAGGTGTAGACATACTAGCCAACGCGGTTAAAGTCACACTAGGTCCTAAAGGCCGCAACGTTGTACTAGACAAAGCTTTTGGTGCACCAAACGTCACTAAAGATGGTGTGTCGGTTGCAAAAGAAATTGAACTTGCTGATAAGTTCGAAAACATGGGCGCACAGATGGTTAAGGAAGTTGCTTCGCAAACTTCTGATATCGCCGGTGACGGTACTACTACAGCGACCGTTCTGGCTCAGAGCATTGTTCGCGAAGGCCTGAAAGCAGTTGCTGCCGGCATGAACCCAATGGACCTGAAACGTGGTCTGGACAAAGCTGTGATTGTGGCAGTTGCCGAATTGGCTGATCTTTCAAAGCCTTGCAACGACACCAAAGAAGT
>JALZUX010000696.1 GCA_023301405.1 Granulosicoccaceae bacterium
GTAGAACAATCTGATTATTCTTTGCACCAAAGTGAGCATAATATTGGAGCACATGACATCACGTGGTGAGCTGAGCCTTTCAAACGTTTCAAAACGTTTTGGCAGTACGTTCGCTGTAAATGAGTTTACCGAACACTTCGAACCAGGGCAGTATGTGTGTCTGTTAGGTCCGTCAGGGTGCGGCAAATCCACCACCCTGAGAATGATCGCCGGGCATGAATCTGTTACCACCGGCGACATCAAACTGGACGGTAAAAGTATTACCCGGCTCAGGCCTGCGCAGCGTGGAACGGCGATGATGTTCCAGAGCTATGCACTGTTCCCACATCTTAACGTTGTTGATAACGTTGCCTTCAGTCTTAAGATGAAAGGCGTTGATTCCAGCACACGAAAAAGCAAAGCAAATGATCTGCTTGAGCTGGTACATATGAGTGACTTTGCAAATCGTTTACCTGATCAGCTATCGGGTGGTCAGCAACAGCGCGTGGCACTTGCCAGATCTTTAATCACCGAACCATCGGTGCTGCTTCTAGATGAACCGTTATCGGCGTTAGATCCGTTTCTGCGTATCCGCATGCGTGCCGAATTATCTCGATTACAGAAAGAACTCAACATCACTTTTATCCATGTGACCCATAGTCAGGACGAAGCTATGGCTTTGTCAGATAAAATTGTCTTGATGAATAACGCCGTAATAGAGCAAGCAGGTACACCCATTGATGTATTCAACAAACCGCAAACCGAGTTTGTTGCCCGGTTTATGGGGGGGCACAATGTGATCAATGTAGATAACCAGACATACGCGTTACGGATGGATCGCACGCGTATTGATAAAACAACCACAGGTATGGAGGCACAGGTGTCTCACATAGAGTTCCTGGGGCGCTCAGTGGATGTGTCACTCGCTTTAAATAACACTGAGATCGTTGCATCAATGACTGATGAATTGTTTAACAACAACACTTTATCAGAGGGAGAAACAGTCAATGTGCACTGGACGCCGGGTGACTTACACACACTGGCATCAAAGCCACAATAAGCGGTACCCAATAAATTTTTTAACCAGAGAGAAAAGTTATTATGAGTATCAACAAAAATGGTCTAACGGCACATGAGCGCCAAAGGAGAAACCTTCTAAAAGGCGCAACGGCTGTCGCTGCAGCGTCAACTGTATTCGGCGCTCCAACGATCTGGGCGCAAAATATTAAAGACGTTACGCTACGTCAGTTCGGCACTGGTGTGTCGAACCTCAATGATGTAGCAAATAAAGTAAAAGAAGATCTGGGCTTCACGCTTGAAATGACCGCGCTTGATTCAGACTCTGTGGCGCAGCGGGCAGCAACACAGCCCAAGTCATTTGACATCGCCGACATCGAATACTGGATATGCAAAAAGGTATGGCCCGCTGGCAACTTACAGCCAATGGATACCAGCAAAATTAAAAACTACGATAAAATAGTAGGTATCTTCAGAGACGGAAAACTCACGCCGGAAAGCACTATCGCACAGGGCACAGCACCCCACAGTGTCGGCTTTGTTGATGGCCCCGACGGCAAGGAATTCGTTGACGAAGAATCGGGCTGGATGACTTTAATTCCGACTATATACAACGCTGACACACTAGGAATTCGTCCAGACTTAATCGATGAAGAGATCAATAGCTGGGCACAGTTACTTGACCCGAAATACAAAGGCAAAGCGTCAATACTTGATATTTCATCAATCGGTATCATGGACGCCGCGATGGTGTGTGAGGCGATGGGCGAGATCAGCTACGGCGACAAAGGAAACATGACCAGGGACGAGATCGATAAGACCATGGCAATCATGACCGAAGCTAAGAAAAACGGTCAGTTCCGTGCGTTCTGGAAATCATTTGACGAAAGCGTTAACTTGATGGCTTCCGGTGAAGTAGTTATTCAATCCATGTGGTCACCGGCGATCAGTGCGGTTCGTGCCAAAGGTATTCCATGCGTGTATCAGCCGTTGAAAGAAGGCTATCGCTCATGGGGTGGTGGTATCGGACTATCTAAGAACCTAAGCGGTCTTGAGCTTGATGCGGCCTACGAATACATTAACTGGTATATGTCTGGTTGGGTAGGCGGTTATCTAATGCGTCAGGGTTATTATTCTGCGGTACCTGAAACATCGAAGAACTTCATGTCTGAAGATGAATGGGGCTTTTGGTTCGAAGGCAAAGCCGCACAAGGTGAAATAGTGAATCCACAAGGTGTGGTCATGGAGGCCGCCGGCGCTACTCGTGATGGCGGGTCTTTTGAGGAAAGAATGGGGCAAGTCGCTTGCTGGAACTCTGTGATGGACGAAAACCAACACATGGTTCGCAAGTGGAATGAATTCATTGCGTCCTAACCACTAACGTTATTTCAATTCATTATTACTTATACCGGAGCATATTCTGTTGAAGCCTGACAGCTGGAAAGCCACATTCACAAGTTGGCTGCAGTTATCACCCATCATCTCGATATTGGGCTTTTTTCTTGTGCTGCCCATACTGGCGATTGTGGTTGTCAGCTTTTGGGCTTCAACAGCATACAGTTATCATCCGGCTTTCCTGTTTGAAAATTACGGCTACCTTTTTAGCTCAAGTGTGACCTATTCTGTATACCTGCAAACCTTCCTGTTTACAGCTGTTACCTGGTTTTTTACGCTTGTTATAGGCTTTACTGTGGCTTATTTTCTGGCGTTTCATGTGCGTACCTTACCAGTGCAGATATCTTTGTTTTTGATTTGCACCATCCCTTTCTGGACATCAAATATCATCCGCATGATTTCATGGATTCCTTTTCTAGGGCGTAATGGCATTGCAAACAATACGTTGATCAGCATGGGGTGGGTCGATCAGCCATTGGAATGGCTGTTGTTTTCAGAATTTGCGGTGATATTGGCTTTTGTTCATTTATTTACCTTGTTCATGATTGTGCCTATTTTCAATACCATGATGCGCATTGATAACAGCCTTATTGAAGCGGCACGTGATGCCGGTGCCAATGGCCTGCAGATTCTGACCAACATTATTATTCCCCTGAGTAAGCCGGGTATTATGATCGGTTCGATCTTCGTGGTGACTCTGGTGATGGGGGATTTCATCACCGTTCGCTTCATGAGCGGCGGCCAGAGCGCCTCGGTGGGTAGAATTATCTCTAATGAAATTGGTTTATTGCAATACCCTGCAGCGTCGGCCAGTGCCGTGGTGTTGTTGCTTACGGTATTGATCATGATCGGCATCATGATGCGGTTCGTCGATATACGAAAGGAACTATAAGCAATGAACGATCGACGCCCATTGAGCTTTTATTTACTTGCCATATTCTTTGCAGTGTTCGTACTATTTTTGTACGGCCCCACTATTACCATTGCGGTGTTGTCTTTCCAGGGTCCGTCCGGCGGCCTGACATTCCCCATGAACGGCACATCGTTGCATTGGTTTCGTAACTTATTTGAGCAACAAGCAGTCGGTGACATTTGGGGTTCGTTCCGCCGTTCATTTGCTCTTGGTCTGATTGTAATGGTCATCACCGTTGTGGTGTCGTTAATGGGTGGCATGGCATTCAGAAAGAAATTTCACGGTTCAAGCTTTGTATTCTATTTAGTGATCACCAGTCTAATCATTCCCTCAATACTGATTTCACTTGGCGTGGGTATTTTGTTTAACATTCTTGACTGGGATGTACACTGGTCAACTTCTGGACTGGGCGCTCAACTCACCTGGACGCTACCGTTTGGTCTGCTGATTATGTTTGCCGTATTTAACCGCTTTGATGCAAGGTATGAGGAAGCCGCGCGTGATTTAGGTGCTAGTAACTGGCAAGTCGTTCGGTATATTGTATTGCCCATTATCGCGCCCAGCCTTATCGGGGTTGGTTTGTTCGGCTTTACATTATCCTATGACGAATTTGCACGAACGCTGCTCACTGCCGGCACTTACAACACCCTGCCCCTTGAAATCTACGGGATGACCACAAGCGTTACCACGCCGGTACTCTACGCATTAGGCACGCTTACCACGTTGTTTTCTTTTTTTGTCATCGCAGCGTTTATGGGATTATTTGCGTGGACACAACGAAAGCTAAAGACCCCGCCACCAATAGATCAGCTTGAACAGGTTTGAGGTTAACGATTTTGCGGGCTGCGTAAATATTGCCAGCCTAACCGACAACCCTCATCATTAAAAATAACTTGCTGAACCCCTCGGTTGGATTAGCCCACCAGTGCATCCACCAATACACGCCCCCCACCAGAAGTCTAATTCGAAACTTCAGCAAGCCAATTGGGAACCCGCAGCGTTAGCAAGGGTTGCAGGACAAGTTTTTTCAGGTGATGAACTATACAAATAAAC
>JALZUX010000697.1 GCA_023301405.1 Granulosicoccaceae bacterium
TCGCGTTTTTGGTGCATTACCGAGGAAAATATTCTCCGCCACACTGAGCTCATCAAACAACACAGTTTCCTGATGTATTGCAGTGATACCCTCTAATGCTGCAGCATGCGCGGTTTTGAAAAGCTTAAGGTTGCCATCCAAAGTGATGTCACCACTATCCGGCTGGTAAATGCCAGTGAGTACTTTTACCAATGTGGATTTCCCGGCTCCATTCTCACCGATAAGAGCGGTAACTTTTCCGGCAAATAGCTCCAGAGAGACATTATTCAGCGCTTTTACCCCGGGAAATTCTTTGGTGACACCGGTAACCTTAAGTACCGGCTCGAAGTTGTGCTCCACAGCTGTGTGCTCAGGTGATGGCATATAGAAAGAAAGTTGCGGGAAAAGGCAAGCGAAGGCCAGGGTTAACTGCAGAATGAATAAGCCTGCGCATCCGTTGCGTGTTCTCAGGTTTTTGGCGGATGCGCAAGCTTGACCACCTTACCGTTAAGCCTGATCTCTTTAATGGGCAACTGGTGATCCCTGAATACAAAACGCGCAGTGAGTCCACTGCGCGCTTGACTCGTATAACGCTATTGATAGTTATTCCAGATGGTCTAGAAGATCTCTTTAAACTGATCGATGTTCGACTCATCGTAGACAAACGGATCAGACATAGCGCCTTCACTGTTATCATCAAGTGTCAGCTTACCCATACGACCCATGTCTATTTCGACGCCAGGACCTGCCTCGGCACCTTCAATCAGTGAGTTGGCAAGCATTACCGCAGAATAACCAAGATCGATAGGATTCCAGATAGCAAAAGACTTTGATGCACCTGATTCAATGTGACCTGCCATCTCTGAAGGCAGACCCAGACCGGTTACATTGATTTCACCAGCTTTACCTGCATCAGATACCGCTTGTGATGCAGCCACAATTGCCACTGTGCTTGGTGCAATGATCGCTTTCAGATCAGAGTGAGTTTTCATCAGGCCTTCCGCTTCGCGGTAGGATTTATCAGCCAGGTCATCACCATAAACAGTAGCGACGACATTGACCCCTTTATACTGATCCTGAACCTTACCCATTTCTTCAATCCAGATATTCTGGTTTGTGGCAGTAGCCGAGGCTGAAAGAACCGCTACATCACCACCATCCGGCAGATGATCGGCCGCAAGCTTGATGATCATGTTACCTATAAGTGCATTTGACGATGGATTAAGATGCAGCATACGACCTTCCGGTGCTACTCCTGAATCCCACGAGATAACCTTAATGCCGCGCTGCATAGCTTTTTTAAGTGCCGGTACCAGTGCATCCTGATCATTGGCAGAAATAGCAATGGCGTCAACCTTTTGCGCTATCAGTGAGTTGATCACTTCAATCTGACCTTCAGCTGTAGTGTCAGTAGGACCGGTGTAAATGACTTCCACTCCACCAATCTCTGCCGCTGCCTCTTCACCTCCTTTGGCAGCAGCTTCAAAGAAACCGATACCCAGCGCTTTTACAACCAGTGCTATACGTTTTTCTTGCGCATGTGCCGTGGTAGTGATAGCAACCGATACCAATGCTGCGGTAAAAACTTTACATAGTGTTTTCATATTCTCCTCCAAGGATAGGTTTACAAGTCCTGACTGTTCAGGACGATTTTTTCGACTGCGCCGAATTCAATGATACCGTAATTAATTTAATATCCGCCTCTTCCAGAAAGCCAGCGGTACTGTCCGGAATGTTTTCATCCGTTATTATTGTGTTTACATATTCAAGCGATGTCACGATAAGACCAGAACGCTTATCAAATTTTGAAGAATCTGCCATTACAACCAACTCATCAGCCTGTGCAATTAATCGTCGCACGGCTTGCATAACTTGCGGATCAGCCTCCATGATACCCATTGAACTGATCGCCTGAGCACCTACAAACATTCTGCGCGCATGAAAGTGTCGCGAAATATCATTTTCAAACGGACTTAAGATGATGTCCTGCTCACGGTAGATTGTGCCGCCGGGTAATGTAATGGTGTTCTTAGAGTGATTAAGAAGATACTGCGCAATAGGCATTGAGTTGGTCAGAATTTGCATACGTTTTGTGCACAACGGATACACCATATTAAAAGTCGTTGAACCGCCGTTGATTATGATTGACTCACCGTCCTCACATAATTGTGCTGCCTCGTAGGCGATTGCCTGTTTTTGTTCTGCGTTTATTTCCCTGTTTACACTTAACGGCCTACCAGCCAGCGCTGCAACTGACAACGGAATCACGGATTCAACTCCACCACGTACACGGCGCACCTTATTGGCAAGATGCAGCGTGGTGATGTCTCGACGGATAGTCGCATCGGAAGCTGTAGTCATCGCTGCAAGTTCGGCAACAGTCACCACAGGGCGATTTTCTACCGCAGATAGAATGACATTATGTCTTTCCAGTTCGTGCATTCGTAAGTTTCTCCACAAGCCACTAGAATTCCACTTTGCAAGATCATTGTCAAACACTTATGATCACAAATGTACATTTTTGATTGAACTTGACTGAATAACATAAGGATAATCCCATGAGCAGCAAAAATTCCGCAGGCCTGCTGGATAATTTATGGGACGCGTCAGCTGCCAAAGGCAAAAGTGAACCCGATTTATTACTGTATCGCTCTAACCTGCTCGGCTCAGACAAACGCATTACCAACTATGGCGGCGGCAATACATCAGTCAAAGTTATGGAAACAGATCCAATTGGTGGTAAGTCAGTTGAAGTACTCTGGGTTAAAGGCTCAGGCGGTGATGTTGGCACCATTAAAATGGACGGGTTCTCAACGCTATACATGCAAAAACTGCAATCGCTGAAAGCGCTTTACCGGGGCGTTGAGTTTGAAGACGAAATGGTTGGCTACCTGCCCCACTGCACGTTTAACCTTAACCCCCGCGCTGCCTCTATCGACACTCCCTTGCACGCTTATGTGCCGCAAAAACATGTGGATCACATGCACCCTGATGCCGTGATTGCTCTGGCTGCAGCAAAGGAAGGTGAAGCTCTGACCAAAGAGATCTATGGAGAAACTATAGGCTGGCTGCCATGGAAGCGACCCGGCTACGAGCTGGGTTTATGGCTTGCAAAGTTCTGCAATGACAATCCCAATGCCAAAGGTGTGGTACTGGGTGGCCACGGCCTGTTTACCTGGGCAGACAATGCCAAAGACTGCTATGAGCTGACCGTAGATATTATCAACAAAGCCATTAGCTGGTTTGATACTAAAACCCGCTCAACAACGTTTTTTGGTGGAGAAAAAGTTAGCGCACTACCCGCCACAGACCGACAAGCAATTGCGATACGTTTAATGACAGCGATACGCTCAATGGTAAGTGGCCAACAACCTATGGTCGGGCACTTTGAAGACACTGATACAGTGCTGCAGTTTGTCAACTCAAATGATATGTCCGAACTTGCAGCACTGGGAACCAGCTGCCCTGACCATTTTTTAAGAACCAAAATCCGGCCATTAGTGGTAAATTTTGATCCTCAGGCGACCGACATCGATAAAGCTATTAACGCAACCGTTGATGATCTCGAGAATTCTGTTGCCGCGTATCGAAAAGATTATCAAGCCTACTACGAAAGAAACAAAAACCCTGACTCACCCCCGGTAAGAGATCCAAATGCCGTGGTGTATCTAATACCGGGAGTTGGCATGATCACCTTTGCAAAAGACAAGGCTACGGCCCGAATATCCGGTGAATTCTATACCAACGCTATTAATGTCATGCGTGGTGCATCAGCAGTTTCTACCTACGTGGGCTTACCAGAGAAGGAAGCCTTTGACATTGAATACTGGTTGCTTGAAGAAGCCAAACTGCAACGGCTACCTAAACCCAAACCGCTTGCCGGTCAGGTAGCACTGGTCACAGGGGGGGCCGGAGGCATAGGTTCTGCCACCGCCGAAAGATTTTTACAAGACGGTGCCTGTGTAGTACTGGCAGATATTGATGAGCCTGCCCTTAAAGAAAAATCTTCACAACTCGCAGCACGCTACTCACCAGATGTTGTTCACAGTGTTTTAATGGATGTAACGGATGAACAATCAGTAAAAGAAGCCTTTGACTCTGCCATAATGCGCTTTGGCGCTCTTGATATTCTGGTATCCAATGCAGGCATAGCCTCATCAGCGCCAATCACCGAAACGTCGCTTGAGTTGTGGAATCACAACATGTCTATTCTTTCGACCGGATACTTTCTGGTCTCACGTAAAGCAATACAGATTATGGAGGCGCAAAAAACCGGCGGTTCAATAATATTCATTGCTTCAAAGAACGGACTTGCCGCCTCACCCGGCGCCAGTGCTTACTGCACCGCAAAGGCCGCAGAGATTCACCTGGCACGCTGCCTGGCACTGGAGGGCGCACCACAGGGTATACGGGTTAACGTGGTAAACCCGGATGCAGTACTTCGAGGTTCTAAAATCTGGTCAGGTGACTGGTTACAGGAACGCGCTGATGCGTACAACAAAAGCACTGACGAGCTAGAAGCTCACTATCGAGATCGATCCCTATTAAAACGTTCTGTCTATCCTGAAGATATTGCAGAGGCATGTTACTTCTTTGCTTCTGATTCCTCAGCAAAATCTACCGGTAATATCATCAATGTAGATGCTGGTAACGTTCAATCATTCACTCGCTAGGGGCAATCACATGACAGCTATCCCACAGGATGTAATCGATTCTGAAAACCAGGCCGCAGATGCTGCGCTGTCTCACGACTATGAAGCACTTGGAGAACAGCTGGCAAGGCGTGGTATTGATATCAATGCCATTACAGAGAAAGTAGCGGCGTTTGGTGTTGCTGTACCGTCCTGGGGTGTCGGCACCGGTGGTACTCGCTTCGCTAGATTTCCGGGCCTCGGTGAACCCAGAGATATCTTCGACAAACTGGACGACTGTGGTGTTATTCATCAGCTTACCGGTGCTACTCCGTCGGTATCTTTACACATACCCTGGGATAAAGCAGATGCTTCGGATCTGATCGCAAAAGCGCAGAGCAAAGGATTACGCTTCGATGCAATGAATTCAAATACGTTCCAGGATCAGGAGGGTCAAACATACTCTTACAAGTATGGATCTCTGAGCCACACAAACGCTGCCACCCGACAGCAAGCTATTGATCACAACATTGAGTGCATTGAACTGGGAAAAGCAATTGGTTCAAAAGCACTGACTGTCTGGGTTGGCGATGGTTCTAATTTTCCCGGACAAACCAATCTAACCAAGCAGTTTGAACATTATCTGGACTCTGCAAAAGAAATTTACAAAACACTACCCGATGACTGGCGCCTGTACACAGAACACAAAATCTATGAACCTGCGTTCTACTCAACAGTGGTACAGGACTGGGGCACCAACTATCTGATTGCACAAACGCTCGGTGAAAAGGCCTACTGCCTGGTAGATCTGGGACACCATGCGCCGAACGTAAACATCGAGATGATCGTGGCACGATTGATTCAATTCAACAAACTGGGTGGTTTTCATTTTAATGACAGCAAATACGGTGATGACGACCTTGATACCGCTGCTATAGATCCGTTTCGACTCTTCCTGATATTTAACGAGCTGGTAGATGCTGATGAAAAAGGCACACTGGATAAAAACCTCGCACATATGCTCGATCAATCGCACAACGTTACTGACCCCATTGAAAGCCTGATGCAAAGTGCAATGGAAATACAGCGCGCCTACGCACAGGCGCTGTTGGTAGATCGCACCGCGCTTACAAGTTACCAGGA
>JALZUX010000698.1 GCA_023301405.1 Granulosicoccaceae bacterium
CTTTGCGGCAGAACCCTGCGCATCAGCTGAGATGTACTTGTCACCGTTCGCTTCAACAATAGCTTTAATGACGGCTTCATCACGCTTCCAACGCTCTTCTTGAAACACTTTCCAGGAAACACCAACAATTTTATCTTTCGCCATTACCGGCACAGACACCGTTGCGATAACTGCAGATGTGGCTAGCGCCATAAGAGTCTTTTTCATTATGAATATTCCTCGTCTTAGAATAAATTTTAAGTTGTAAAAACTATGATCAACGGATTAACCCGTGGCGGGCCACAGACCAAACCACCAACTTTGCATGTGGTGCAGCCACATTATGCCAGTCAGTCGTCTTTTTGCACCTATTATTTTTTAGGCTCGAAAAAAATAGTGAATCTTTCCTCCGAATGTGTCAAGTTATTTCGCATGGCTACAATTACCAAATCCGATGAACTGCGCCTCTACAACCGCAGCCGCATACTGACGTGTCTGCGTGTAAACGGCAGTCAGTCGCGAACAAACATCGGCTTATACACCGGACTTAGCGGCGCTACAGTCACACAGGTCACCGCCGACTTAATCAACGATGGCGTAATTAAGCAAGTTTCACCAGTTCCAACGGCACCTGTTGCCACTTCAATTACTAACCGCCGGGGTCGACCACAAGTCATATTGAAGCTTAATAAAAAAGCAGCTACCGCAGCCGTGTTGACGCTTCTACTGAACCAGATTGAAGTCAACATATATGACTATGCTGGCAACCAACTGCACCGAATTAACAAGCGCATTGTTTCTTCCAGCCTTACTTCTGCCAAGCTAAAAAAACAACTTATTGAAACACTGGACGCCGCATTGGCCGCTGATAATCATTTTAAATCATCTTTAAAGCACATTGAACTGGTATGCCAAGGCACAGTCACCAGCGACAACAGTGGCTTGCTGTGGTCGCCTATCACTAAAGTACGGGATATCGATTTCGGGGCCATACTGCAAGCCCATTACGGGATCTGCGCCACCGTATCCAACGACTGTAATATGATCGCCACCGCCCTGCACCGGGAACGACAAACACCCTCAAACAACGCCAACTCACTACACAGTGCAAGTGGCACCGACAACGCCAATGCAAATTTTGCCACTATTCTTTTATCTTATGGAATAGGTCTGGGTTTCTTTCACCAGGGATCTATTCTTGCCGGATCGCATAGCTCGGGGACCGAATTCGGTCACATGTTGTATGAGGCAGATGGTGCGTTATGCCGCTGCGGCAGACGCGGCTGCATTGAAGCCTATGCATCCGACTACGCAATCTGGCGTAAAGCTAAAGGCCTCGCCAACGACAGCTTACCTGAAGACATAATTCCACAAGCTGAATTTGAAAATCTCATTGCCATTGCTCATCAACAAGACGGCCCTGAAAGAGCAGCATTTACGGCAGCAGGTGCGGCAATTGGTCAAGGCCTGACCAATCTTTTTGCCATCTTTGATCCATTCCCTACCGTGCTGATCGGAACATCAGCGATTGCTTTTGATCTTCTAGAACCATCAATGGTGAAAAACCTTCGCCACTACGGCACCGGTGATAGCAGCAGCTATGTGTCCGTTTATAAGAACGCCAGCGAGAGCGATTTAATTCGCACCGGAGCCTCGCTGCAGGCATTATCATTTATCGACAAAGAAGTATTCAGCTTTGGCGATAGGACGACTACAGCACTAAAGCCCACGATTTCATGACACTAGTAGAGCGCTGCAGCGCTATAGAAAATACATGACTAAAACTCTCATCTTATTAGCACTGACTTGTTGCTTGCAACCCATTGCACATGCAGACAAAAATACCCGTCATCCTTGGAGTGCGGCGACCGTTCAGGATCATGTTGACCAACAACTGTTCAGTGGCAACCTTAACGCGCAATCTCTGCAAACACTGGTCGACGCCGGTGAAAGCCTGTTTACTGCAAGCTTTAACACTGACGATGGTGTTGGTAGACCTATGTCGACACAAGCTATTATTCCAACCAAACGCAAACGTCAGGCGCGCAATCAGTTTGCGCGCACTGCAGGCCTTGACGCTAATGCGTGTTCCAGTTGCCACAACGATCCAATTGTTGGTGGTGCGGGTGATTTTTCAGTCAACGTGTTTGTATCAGAAGGCTTTCAAAACACTGATTTCGACAACACAGACCCGCAGTTTTCAAACGAGCGCAATACCAACCATTTGTTTGGCGCCGGCCTTATAGAACTTTTAGCCCGCGAAATAACCACTGACCTACATACACAACGAACCGAAGCGATACGCACTGCCAAACTAGCCGGCAAGCGCCAAACCGTTACTCTGCAAAGTAAAGGCATTTACTACGGACAGTTACACGCCAACCCCAACGGTATCGTTGATTTGTCTGACATTGAAGGGCTTGATGAAGACTTGATTATCCGCCCGTTTACTCAAAAAGGCGTCATGACTTCTCTTCGCCAGTTTACCGTGAACGCCCTTAATCACCACCACGGCATGCTGGCTGAAGAACGATACGGTGAGCGTTGGACTGGCGAATCTGATTTCGACGAAGATGGACATCACAATGAAATACAGAGCGGCGATGTCAGTGCGTTGGTGGCATGGCAGGCTACCCGCCCGCCACCTGGCAGGTATGTTCCAACGGACCCTGGCTGGCAAAGCTCAGCAGCAGCGGGAGAAGCGTTGTTTAACGACATAGGCTGCGCTGCTTGTCATCGGCCCGCCCTGCCGCTTCAGTCTTTATCATTTGCAGACCCCGGTCCGTTTGATTCTGCAGGCACGCGCCGAACAGGCGAGGACAACGCTGACGCGCTCTATAACCTTGCGCTTTATGAGTGGGCTCAACGACTACCCACTAACGATAAGGGTGACATACTGGTTCCGCTGTTTGGTGATCTAAAACGGCACAGAATTGCTGATCAGGATGTTGCTCACCTGGGTAACGAACTACTAGCGCAACGCTTTGTCGAGAGAGATATTTTTATCACTGCAGAACTATGGGGTATCGCGTCTACCGGCCCTTACGGGCACCGTGGCGACTTGACTACTTTAGAAGAAGTCATCGAAGTACATGGGGGCGATGCACGCATTGCGCGGGATAAATTTATCGCACTACCAGAGCAGCAGCAACAACAGATAATAGCGTTTCTAGCAACATTGAAAATTGAACCTGACACCGTCCTGAATCAAACAATGACTGCACAGTCCAACGCCACCTCGGAAAGCTACAACAACAAGCAAGCAGACCTGAAACCGTGACACGTTTAAACAAACATCATCTGAAGCGAGGCCAACCATTACTGCTCAGTTTGTGTCTGACGTTATTCAGTATTCATCCGGTACTGGCAACTGACAGCGATAGCAAACACTTCACTGGCGACATACCTCGATTTAAAGAAATCGCTATCGCAGCGGGGATTGAACACACATACAGTGGCCCTTGGGAATATTTTGTCGGCGGTGGTGTTGCCGTCATTGATTGCAACGGTGACCATAAGCCTGATTTGTTTATCGCCGGCGGTGAAAGCAATGCCGCTCTATTTGTAAATACCAGTGAGCCGGCTGGTGACATTACCTTTGATCGTAAACCGGACTATGTAACCACCCCGCAAACAGCAGTGACCGGCGCCTACCCGATTGATATCGACAACGACGGCCATCTTGATCTTGCTGTGCTGCGAGTCGGGCGCAATCGCTTGCTGCGTGGTCGCGGTGATTGCACCTTTGATCACAACTTTGAAGCATTCAAGCTGCCGTCAGATAACAGCTGGACAACCTCCTTCAGCGCAAACTTTGAGCAAGGACAGCCCTACCCGACCTTGGTGTTCGGCAACTACGTTGATCGAATTGCACCCGGCTCACCGTGGGGCACCTGCGATGATCATCATCTTTACAAACCACTTGCCGATCGTGATTCTCCTACGCTGTATTCTGACTACCTGGCGTTATCCCCCGGACACTGCGCGTTGTCTTTGATGTTCACCGACTGGAATCGATCAGGGCGCGCTTCGCTGCGGGTGACCAATGATCGACAATATCACCGTGGCGGCGAAGAACAACTCTGGCATTTCGACGCCGGTGTTCAGCCACGATTATATTCCCGACGCGACGGTTGGCAGAAAGTGGTTATCTGGGGGATGGGAATCGCCGCCGCCGACCTCAACGCTGATGGTTTTCCAGAATACGCATTGACCTCAATGGGGGACACCAAGTTACAACAGCTTGAACTCGACTCTTTTGAGGAAAACGGCTGGCCGCAATATCGCGACATCGCTTTTGAAAAAGGCGCAACTGCACATCGCCCTTACAGTGGCGAAGACCTGAAACCATCAACCGGCTGGCATGCTGAGTTCGACGACATCAACAACGATGGGCGCCTGGATCTGTTTATCACCAAAGGCAACGTTGAGCAAATGCCCGATTTTGCCAAAGTTGATCCAGACAACCTGTTACTCGGCAAGCACGACGGTCAATTTTATGAGTCCGGCCTTGCCGCCGGAATAGCCTTACCGACACGGGGACGAGGTGGCTCGGTGTTTGATCTGAACCTTGATGGGCAGCTTGACATCGTCGTCGTTAATCGAGACCACAACGTTAGCGTGTTTCAGAATACCGGCGCCATCTACAAAGATCGCACGCGGGTATCAGGCAACTGGCTGCAAATTGGATTACAGCAACACGGAATCAACCGCAACGCGATTGGCGCTACTATTTCAGTGAAATCAGGCAATACCACCAGAACCCGCACCATACAGGTTGGCGGAGGCCACGCGTCAGGGGAAAGCGGCTTTATACATGTTGGCCTGGGTGTGGCTGAAAGAGCGTCAATTCGGGTCAAGTGGCCAGACGGCCAATGGAGCCCGGCTTATCGTGCCTTTGCCAACAATCATATTATGATCACTCGAAATGCTTCCCAGCCAAATTACTGGTATCCAGAATAGAGCGACTGGAATCCGGCGCTTAAAATTGCCTGGGGCAGAAATAAATTTCAACCTATCACTACGCACCGGAAACAGTATAGCGGCAGGCGCTTGCGGCTGTTGCGCCTGACAACAACACGGTTAACAGTGCTACAACCAACGCCAGCCAGTCGGTAGCTGTTTCGCTGAACACTCCTAAGCATAGTAAGCGAATAAGTGCTGCTTTAGGGGGTTGTGGAACTATGCTACACTTCCGCGATTTTACGGCCCCCTTCGCTCACATGCCGCATAAGCAAATACTGACACTGCCAGACAAATCCCGGACCCAATGGGGCCAACTGTACGGCAGTGCTGACGCACTGGCAGTGGCTGAGTTGGCAAGCTCGAATAAAAACCTAACGCTAGTCGTCACCGCCTCGATGGCCGAGGCTTACCATCTGGAAGACGCGCTGCGGTTTTTCACCGAAGACTCCCTGCCGATTTACAGCTTCCCGGATTGGGAAACCCTGCCCTACGATCAGTTTTCGCCGCATCAGGATATTGTTTCGCAACGGTTAAAAACACTGTACCGCCTGCCATCCATGAAACAGGGAATTCTGGTGTTACCGGTGTCAACGCTGATGCAGCGACTTTGCCCCCCCTCGTATATTGATCAGCACGCGCTCATTATCCGCACCGGCGATGTGATTCCCATTGAAGATTTCCGTACAAAATTAACCAACGCCGGTTATCGCAATGTCAGCGAAGTTCAAGAGCACGGTGAATTTGCCGTGCGCGGATCACTGCTTGATCTCTTCCCCATGGCCAGTGAAAAACCATTTCGGATAGACTACTTCGACAACGATATCGAATCAATTTACCACTTTGACCCAAGCGATCAGATCGCCCGCAAAGAAGATAAAATAGACAAGGTTGAACTGCTACCAGCGCGTGAATTCCCGATGGACGAAGCAGGCATCAAAAGGTTCAGACAAAATTTTCGCGAGCACTTTGACAGCAGTCG
>JALZUX010000699.1 GCA_023301405.1 Granulosicoccaceae bacterium
TTTGCAATTTGCAAAAACCGCATCGTGCCCCAACTGCTCTCATTGGATAAGCCAATGTGTTTGATTTTTCCATCATCAATATGCTGCTGCAGGGCAAACAATACTTCACGAATATGATCACTGGTTTCAGCAGTATTCTGGTTGGTGGGATCGTACGACCAGCACTGACGAAAGTGATACGACCCTCGATTTGGCCAGTGCAACTGATACAGATCGATACAGTCGGTTTGCAAACGCTTTAAGCTGCTTTCCAAAGCCAATTGAATTTTTTTTCGGCAGATCGGCATACCTTCATGAATGTACGACTGATTACCGATACCGGTCACTTTAGTGGCAATAATAACATCGCGGTTTTTACCGCCTTTTTTTAGCCAGCTACCAATTATTTCTTCGGTACGACCTTGGGTTTCCTGACCTAACGGAGTAGTGGGATACATTTCTGCGGTATCAATAATATTGATACCGTGCTCAACGGCATAGTCTATCTGTTGGTGACCCTCTGTCTCAGTGTTTTGCGTTCCCCAGGTCATACTGCCCAAACATAATTCACTGACCTGAAGATCAGTGTTACCGAGTTGGTTATATTTCATCAGATCCTACTTTTCATATAAAGCGTTAAACATTAAAGCGCCTACTGCCTGGCACCGTCGCACTGTTAAAGCAATTTTTTAAAATACACCCGGTTAAAACCATCTTCAAATCGACGACTGATTTCAATAAATCCGAGGCCTTTGTACCAATCAAGGTTCTCAACCATTTTTTCGTTAGTATATAGGGATACTGTATCGAAACCCCTTTGCTTAGCCTGCAATTGCACAGCTTCTATTAAAAGTCTGCCAACGCCGCCACCTTGATTGTCAGGGGCAACCGCAATATTTTCCAGATGAAAATCACCACCCAATGGGTAACACACGGCAAAGGCAATTGGCGCAGCATTGTCAATCGCCACTATCACTTTCTTTGCGGTTATTTGCGCCGCAAAGTCTGCCACCATCGGGGCAGGTGCTTTGCCAATGCGGTCAATGTATTTTACGTAAGCTAGCTGCGCACACGCTTGCACAAATGCACAATCTGCTGCAGTCGCTAGACGAATACTTATCATTTTATCCGCCGGGCGCGGGAAGCGGAACCTGTGCGCGGTTAAGCGCTTCCCAGCCTTCCCTATAATAATTAATTATAGGCAGAGACTGATTTCGATTCACCTCTACCGGTAAACGCGGAAGGTCAGGAGGTAACGTTAAGATGCGATCCATTGAATTTTCGTTTAGGTACTCACCTGCATAAGGGGCTCTAGCCGGGCTTTGTAATGAGTGTTGAGCGCCGATAAAAAAGCCCCACAAACCAAATGACGGAACATACACCGTGGCGGGGCGCACATGACTAAAAACAACTTCCATCGTGGCACCTATACTCCAAAACGCTCGTCGCGCAAACCAGGGGGAAGTCGCCTGGGTGATCATCACACCGCCAACAGCCAGCCTACGAGCCACACGCTCATAAAAGGCCACACTGTAAAGCTTAGCTACATCTTCGCTCTCAGGGTCTGGCAAATCAATAATCACCAAGTTAAAAACATCACCCTGCTCTCTTAGCCATTGCCAGGCATCCTGGTTAACCACAGTGACTTTTGAGTTATCTAGTGATTGCTGATTCAGCATCTTTAATTGCGTGTGCGTTCTAGCAAGGTTCGTCACTGCCGGATCAAGGTCAACCACAATTATTTCTGTCACTGACTGATAGCGTAATAGCTCTCTAACTGCCAGACCATCACCACCACCAATCACTAAAACACGATCAAGGCGGGCCGTAAAAGAAGCTGGCAGATGCACCAGTACTTCGTGATATCGATATTCATCAACACTTGAAAATTGCAAATTTCCGTCAAGGAATAAACGCAGATCATCACCCTGCTTACTCATAACAAGCTTTTGATAACGGCTCTGTTCAGAATGTATCACCGGGTCTTCATAAAGTGCATTTTCAAATAGCTCTGCCGCCGGGTTTGCCCACAAGGCAGTGGCTACTAATAAAACGATGGCGATGACAGAACCACTAGCCACTTGAAGCTTCCACTTGCCCAGCTGATCCTTAAAACTCCACGCCACGATAAGGGCGACCAACAAGTTTATACCGCCAATTGCACTGGCCGTTAACAGATGACCTAAGTACGGTAAAAGAATAAACGGAAACAGGGCTGATGCCAGCAGCGCGCCAAAATAATCAAAACTCATTACCTGACTTATGCCCCGCCGAAGACCGCTGCGCGACTCGAGTATTCGAGTCAGTAGCGGCAACTCCATGCCCACCAATATGCCAATGGCGGCGATAGTAATGAGCATCGCCGGATAATAAAAGCTAGTCCATGCGTAAACGCCATACAGCACCATGGCAGAGATACCACCCACTGCACCGATGGCTATTTCAATAGCGACGAAAGCCGGTATCAGATCACGCTCAATGGACTGGGAAAACCACGCACCGACCCCCATAAAAAATAAAAACAATCCAATCGTCAGGGAATAATGAATCACGCTTGAGCCAAGCAAGTAAGTAGACAAACTACTGATTAAGAGTTCATAAATTAGACTGCAGGCAGCAATAATAAAAATTGACCCACTAAGCAATACAAACTGATTTTGCGTGACTACCGACGAATCAGACAGATTCTCCGCACTCAGATCATTCATGGCAGGTGTGCCGCATAATTAAACCACAATGATTCAGCCACCAAGGTAGCCGTGTGAAAGGGACAAATGGAAGGCGGACAGCTTGGTGGCGGCCCGGCAGCAGAAGCTTCGCGAAGGTGTGAGATTTCAAGCTAGATATTTCGATCGATAGAGGCAAGTAGTTGTTCTTCTTTAACGAAATCGATCGCAATAGTTTGCCGAAAGATCGCTTCCGCTGTAGATCATTCATTCTCGGACAGCCACATAGGTGGCGGTCCGGGAATTGGAATTGCAACGAGACTGTAAGATTTCGAGACAGATCTTTCGTTCGATTGAGGCGAATAGTCATTCTTCTTTAACGAAAAAGATCGTAATAGCTGGCCGAAAGACCGTGACCACAGTAGATTGTAATTCTCGGACAGTCGCCTAACTGCCCTCGAATAACTAACCAGAACGAACGCTGCGTTACGCGCCGGTTCCAGACGGGCACTAGCTAACCAGCACACTCGCAATGATAATGCAGACGCCCAGCATCATAGAGCCTGCAAGAATTGCCAATGCCCGGTTTTCTTTGTGTGCGACTTCTTCAGCAAGACTGCCTGGAGTCAACCAGTCGACCACCTTAAAGCCCACAACCCCCATCACGATACCCACCGCAGAGTAGACAACCGTAGACAGTAACTCAGTGGCGAAATCAGCCATTCCCGTTTGTGCAAACGCAGGTGCACTGACTGTTGCCAACAGTAATAACCCCAGAACATGGGCACGTCTTTTCATTGAATTCTCCGTAGAAACTTTTTGATTACTAGTAAATTATTTACCAACACGCGGTCCGCCCCCAACATAGGTACGCCCTGACTTGGAACGCAGAACTTCTTTGTCGCCTTTACCCGGCACCGCCTCAGCGGAACTACCATTAACCGCATACCAGCTTGGTAGTCCGACGATGGCAATCAACAGCAATGCGAGCAAAGGATAATGCAGTCTTTTCATGACAGAGCTCTACCGTTAGCCTTACTTTTTTTAGAGCCTAAATAGCGCTTATTTAACTTTAACGCTATTGATGAAGCAGCAGCACTGAGCGACCCCATTTTTGATCGGCACATCATGACTAAAAATAAACTAAAAAAGCCGGCCAAAATAAAAGGGGTTATCGATGCCTTGTTAGGCTCCATGTGCAAGCGGAAATCAGCAGTTTGGCTGGTAGATTGCTCATCACCATCAATCACCACAGTATACGTATCAGCTTTATCAACCCTGATATACCAGCTTGCGTTAAGAATTGCCTCTGACCACCGACCATCTGAATCAACCCCGGTCTCACGCCAAAATTCCAAGTATTTGCTGTAGATGTATTCGTTATCGCTGCTTTGCAATCCTACTTCAACACCAAACCATGAGTTATTGTTAAGCCCGGCTATCGAACCACGCAGCTTGATGAGTTGCCCTGGTTTATCAACGCTGATCTGCTGCATCACCACTTGCTTATCATTCTTTGACAGTGCGATCGTTTCAAGGGTTTGTTCACCGCCACGATTCAACATAAAGGCGCTGGCGGCAAGCAACGGTAGCGCTACCAGTAAACCCCGCATGGTATTGCTCCAGCGGTTTCGGTCGTTGAGCGCCACGTCTTTCCCCAAACCTTTCAGCATATCTGCGTGGGGGATCATGCTGGATTTTACAAACTCGATCTCTGACACTCTGCCTTTTTCATCAAGGCGTGACTCTACGCTTGTATAGTAACGCTGCCTAGACGCTGCTTGACCTTGCGACGCTGATGGCAATGCTCTGGATGCACTGCTCTCAGCACTATGATGTTGTTCTTTATGGCGCGGCTGGTAGCTGAACTCACCTGCAGCGAATTCAAGCTGCCATTCTCCATGCTCAAAGCTACGGTCTTTACTTTCCGGTACGGCGGGCTTTTCAGGGATATATTTCTCGGCCCAATAGCGCCTGCTACCATCATCAACCAGCCAGGCCAACTCACGCTGTTTGTTAAGCATCCACCAGCTTGTATAACGCGAAAAGCTGGTTTCCCAACCATCTTCACTATTATATTCACGTACCCGGCCACTGAATAACTGCACACCGACTGCCTGCCACTGAGCCCCTTTGTAGGTGAAAAAATCACCAATGGTGAAATTAGATTCAAGGTCAAGCGATTTATTCCATCGATCAAGCGCTTTGTCGGCGGCCGGATGTTCAGCATCGCAACCACAGTAATGACAAATCACATGCACGGTATTACGACCTTGTTTGGTCAGGCCTCCGCCGCAGTTAACGCACCGAAATATCTCTGCGCTTTCAGGATTAATAACTTTGACGTCGTCAAGCAGCTTGTCGGTGAGCTTGCGCTTTATGGCATCGAGCTCATTATGAAACTGAGGGTGACTAAGCTGTAAATCAGGAATTGCCTGCAGTGCAGACTGCTCATGGCCGTCATCAATATGTGCTTGAAGTGTTCCCAGTAGTTTATCCGGGTGCATTTTGGCTAATCGCGTGGCTGTTTGCATTGGCTTATCTGATTAGTCCCACACCAGCGCAGATGCTGATATTGATTGGCTTTGCGTGATGCTGACATCAAGCCCACTGGCCTCTATTGATATTTCACTGCCATTACCAATCGCGTCAATGCAAACAACTGACTCGGTCGGTCTGGTTGCAACAGGCAGAGACCCTTCGGTGCCGGCGACCTCTGCGTCGATTCGCTCAGTCACAAACCAGCTGACCCCGCCTATGTCCAAGCTACTACCGGCATGACTGGCAAGTGCTTTTTCAGGGTCGAGCTGGTAATCAGTCGCTGCATGGAGCTGATAGCTGCCATCATCTTCTTCAAGCCATTGGTGCTGTCCGTCATCGAATTCCAGCCACCATTCGTCCCAGTAGCCGTCGCTGTACGACACTCTAAGCCGACCTGCCACCACAAATCGGCGAGGTGAATCGACCTTGGATTCAAGTTTACCGGCTCGACCTAAACGCAATAACGACGGGGCATCGAGCGCGTGCTCGAACAAACCGCCATTAGTCCAGCCATTGTTGCTGAAATATACCCAGTTTGCGCAATGCGGGCACTGCAAGCTACGGGTATGTGCAGAGACACCCGCTATCGCCACCCCACAGGACGGGCATGACAGATCTGAACTGAAAGCCATTGTTCACCTCAAAAGTTCGCCCACAGACCGAAATTTTTACGAAGCGGCTTCGGTTAGGCGTCAACAGTAATTATCCCTTATTATATGCTGAAGCGAACCATTATGTGTGTCACGGCGGCAACGCTGGCGACAGTCGCGCAGCAATTGAAGTTTCAACATCAACCTATCGGCACAAACCGGAGAATCAAATTGGCCCTGAAGAATTTGCTCAAATCTATTTTTGGCAGTGGTAGCGAATCTGCCAAAGATCAGGCAAAACCTGAAGACAACCAGGAATATAAGCAATTCACTATCTCACCAACCCCGATAGCAGAGGGAAGCCAGTTTCGCACGGCAGGCACCATCAGCAAGGATCAGGACGGCGAAATCAAGAGCAGCTCATTTGTTCGAGCCGACAATCATTCCAGCCGCGACGCCGCCGTAGAACATGCCGTTAGCAAAGCTAAGCAGATTATCGATGAGCGGGGTGAAGATTTGCTTGCAAAGAGCCATTGTTAGTCAATAGGACAACAATGCACGCATAATTAAAAGCACGGCGTTATCATCGTAGGGCGTCACTACAGTTCAGTCATCAGCCCCTGAAGCTTTCTGCCAACACCAAACCCGCATTGGCGGGATGCTTAACAGTTCTAACTGCAAAGTTTTCCAGTCACCGAAGCTGGTCGCTAACCTGGCAACTTGAGCGCTGAGCTGGTAGGCCACAAAGCGACCATTGGGCGCCAATTGCCGGTGAATGGACTCGACAATTAACGATCCAGTAGCCGGGTCCATGGTGGAAAATGGAATTCCTGATATGACAACATCTGGAGCCGGAAGTCCGTAATGCTGCAAAATATCGATCAAATCTAACGCGTCGCCATGATGCACAATGCAACGTGGATCATCAATCTGACTGACCAACTTATACAAACCTTCGTTCAGCTCTATCGTAAGCAAGGTTGCATCTGCTTTCATGGCGCCCAGAAAATGCCGAGTAGTGCCACCGCCACCGGGGCCTAGTTCAACCACTACGTTTGCCGTAGACAGCTTGGCGCTATTACTTATACGTCGCTTAAGAAACCCTGTACTAGGTATAACCGAGCCAAGCTGCCTCGGGTTCTTAATAAACTGTGCAAAAAACAAGACCGCATTGATCACCTTGCCCACAAAACCTCCCACCACATTTCTCAGTGCCCTTACCATTCTGGAGGGCATCTTACCTTGCTGCGGAAGATGCGCCTGAATTGAGGGCGTAACTTAGCTGAATGTCAGGCGCCGAGCAAACAGTTTGCAGCTTCGACCACGTTTTTTTATTATATCTTCAAGGAATACAACGTCTAGTCGATACCCACCCCACCGTCTCGTCTGGTTTCCTATGCGTTCTAACCTTCTAACCGCAGTCGGACTTAGCACCTGTCTGATTTGCGGTAATGCCAACACCGCTGAGCTTAACGATCCACATCAGCAGATATTACTTGCGACCGGCATGACCGGACTGCTGGAAGTGGTTCCATCAGAAATTATCGAAAGTGCCAATCAACACGCGACACGCTGTAACGCTAGCACAGCCAAAAAACAACTCCCCGTCGACAGCCATGAAAGCTTGTCACGAACAATGAAACAAAACCTAGCCAGCACCACCACTATTCCAGAAGCTCATGTAATCTTACGTTGGTACCAGTCAACGGCCGGGTCTAAAATTACAGCACTTGAGAAACAACCCTCTACCAATAACGAGGTAAAGGCCTTTGTAGAAGATCGATCAAACAACCCCGACTGGATGGCGAACCGGTATTCGTTATTCAAACGTATCTTTGAGAACACCGGAGCCGGAGCAGTAAATGCGATCATCGGTGTTGAGATTGAATACGCAGGTCAGGTTGTCAGCGGCTGCATTGAACAATATGCGCTTGAGCATCAGGCCGAGGCCATCAACGCCGAGCAGGTAATGGCGGACCTGATCCGCAGCGACAAAGAATTAATGATGCTACTTTTCAAGCAGGATTCACTTTTCGGCATGGCCTTTACCTTGCGCTCATTAAACACTGCAGAACTCACTGCCTACGCAAACTTTACTGAGCGACATCAAGGTTACTACCGTTCACTAGTGCAGTCGTTTGAAATGGCATTAAAAACTTACTCTGACCACTTAGCGACACAACAAGTCGCTATCGCTACTGATGAGTAATAACGTACACCAGCTAACGCGGAGCTTTATTGCTGTTAACTTTGCTGTGGTAGCAGTTCATCGGACCATTTAAGCACGATATTAAACGATATCGATATTCTGGGGTCATCTGACAAGTTAGGGTGAACAAAATGGTGCAGGAATGAAGGCCATAACAAGATACTACCGGCTTGTGGCATTACCGTGTATTCCGCTTCAATTTGCGGATCGTCTTTTACTGCCGTCATGTTTGCCTGGGGCCTCGGATCATAAAACGAAATAGCACCCGGCCTTCGATCAGCCCTGCCAGCCAGTGCTTTACCGCTCTGAGGCACCTGCACATAGTAGGTACCACTCAAATAACTGTGCGGATGATTATGCAAATCATGGTAGTCACCAAAACGATTAACGTTTGGCCAACTTTGCACGTGCCACTCAGCTTTATAGCGCTGCCCCGATTCATGCAAATAGTCGACTACTGTTTTATTTACACACTGCAACAGCCACTGCGTTGCCGGATGTTGCTGCTGCAGAAAACCAGTTGACAAGTAATTAGTGGTTAGATTTTCCTGTTCTGTGTCCATACGCAGAATCAGCATCTGTAGAAGATCAGTGGGTTTTTCGTAACCCGGCAACTGACGCTGCATAAAGTGCGTTGGCCATAGTTTCAGCATACCTGTACTGGTGATCGCACGACCTGCTTTTTGATCAGGCAATTATGTTCTCCGGCTATGTCATACCCACCACCTGACAGAGATGGCGTTGAGCGCTTATTCTTACACACACTTCACTACCATTAACTCAAGCGGCAGCAATAATTTACCGTTCACACATTCTTTAAGGCTATCACCCACCTACGACTAGCAGGCAAAGTCAACTGAGCAGCCTGGTTACCCCCAGCACTCTGGTTAGCTAAGAACGAAAAAGAAGCCTGTATTGTACCAGCAGTGCAAAATGATGCACGGCAATACACTGTCATGACGCTCACGAAAATAGCCAAACACAACGGACGGAAAAAATACCGCAGCTGCCCACAACGGCGGCTGATTGAATAAATGCAATGCGGCAAAAATAACACTTGTGGTGACATTAGCTAGACTGACACCGGCAAGCTGTTTTTTGGCAACTTGAACTGTGTCTAGTAACCACGACTGCACAAAACCCCTGAAGGCAAGTTCCTCGAGTATCGGGTACATCAGGCAAACGGTAAGCAGCATTATTATGTCGAGCGACGATGCTGAATTCAATGGCAGGAAATACAATACCACCCACACGCAGGGACCAAGCGCTAACGCAACAAGGAAGTGAGGATCAGTAAAAAAACGCTTCATAAAACCAACCAGATAGTATAAGCGCATGGTACCGGTTTTAGAAAATGGCTGTATAACGATAAGCGCGTAGCTGGCTTGCTATCGCGCACACATTGGGATTTAAACCTGCATTATTCACGGGGCTGGCGAATGAGATCGACCTGTTTAGTGTTACGGTTCCAAACATACGTTCAGCCGCCGCCTTTAAACTAAAAGTGTGTCTACTCACCACCTGATGAATGATCGCTTTGCATCTTGCTTGATCAAGCGCTGCACGTGGCAGAGCGTGCTTCTCGCTTAATCAAGCAATCTTCCACTGTTGCCGCCGTTAGCCGCTGCGGGGCAAATTCCTGAATATTGCAGGTTAAAGCTAATCAACTTCCTTAATAAATATCTGATTAGTCATACCATCTCGATGCGACAATGCAAATGCCTGCAATTGACTTTGATTCACGCCCTTGGCAATCAGATAATCAACAACAGCAAATCCTCTGACACGTGCCTGCTCGCGCATCAAGTCTGGTACACCGTCCTTGCTATAAGACAATACGGCTATTTTTGAAGCAGGGTGATCAATCATAGTAAAAGCGACAATATTGAGTGAGCTCTTGGCCGTTTCACTAAGATCACTTGACTCACCGATAAAACCGACATCCTTAAGAGGTCCGTCTAGCGACTGACAACCGCGCTCATTAACTGGATAACCGATGCGCGAGACACAAGCATCCGCATTATCAGGAACACCATCTGCATCTGCATCTTCCACCATTGCTGGCTCTGGCGGCTGCGTGCTGGCAGGCACAACGAGGACTGATGCAGGCACCGGTACGATTGGCGATACCGCAGCAATTGATTGAGCGCTTACCTGCTGCACCGCAATTGCTTGCTGATTAGTCACAGTAAGTGGCTGTACTTCAACCCAAACCCCGTCTACCGGTAAAACTGACCCCACATCAGCAACCCGCTCTACATCATCAACAACAGAGTCTGCTTCAACCACAGCAACCGGCTCTACATCATCAACAACAGAGTTTGCTTCAACCACAGCAACCGGCTCT
>JALZUX010000700.1 GCA_023301405.1 Granulosicoccaceae bacterium
TTGGCCGTCGGTCAAGTAAAGCAATGCTGTGAGTGTTTTATCTATGAGTAGAAAATTTTTGTTTTTTGTTTTTTGGGCATGCTGTTTACAGGTGCTACCTGGCACGTATGCGCGGGCACAAGATACCATTGCAATGTGCATTGATACCGACGGTGATGGGTGGGGTTGGGATGGTGTGCAGAGCTGTAGGATCGAGGCCACCCCGGTGGGTGTCTGTGTCGACACTGACGGTGATGGTTATGGATGGGATGGGCTGCAAAGTTGCCTTATATCGCCGAAAATATGTGTGGATCTAGACGGTGACGGGTGGGGCTGGGATGGCGCTAGATCATGCCAGGTTTCTGACAGTGGCGCTGTTGTTGACGCTGATGCCTGTACCACGGCCAAGTGTTTGCTGGCTTCCGATAATTTCTGCATAGATACCGACAATGACGGGTACGGGTGGAATGGCACAGATAGTTGCAATATCAGTCGTGCTGCCATGGGCGTTTGTATTGATACCGATGGGGACGGGTGGGGATGGACAGGCGAACAGACCTGCTACATCTCGGCGAGTGATGACTGCATTGATGCCGATGGAGATGGCTGGGGTTGGAACGGCTATCAGTCGTGCGAAGTCGAGACAATAGACAGCGACCCGTCAGAGTCATGTGTGATCAATGGCAACGTGGTTTCTACGATACTACCGCAGCATGAATGTGTTGCATTACTTGATTTTTATCAAAGCACATCGGGGCCAGATTGGCTGAACAATGACAACTGGGCCACTGCCACTGATCCATGCACCTGGGAAAATGTGTCATGTGGAGCTAACGGAGTCACGGCGCTAACCCCCGGCAGTAATAACCTGAGAGGCACTTTGCCGGCAAGTATTAACCAACTTAGTGAACTTACGGTTTTAGTCCTCAACGGCAACGAATTGGAAGGAACTATTCCGGATTTGAGTTCAACTTCAATTGGTCAACTGGATCTGCAGTCAAACCAATTTAGTGGTTCTATTCCCGCTGATCTGGGCAGCCTTGCGAGCTTGCGAATTATTGGACTGACTAACAATAACTTATCTGGCCCCGTACCCGCAGAGCTTGGGAACCTTCCTATTCTTCGGCATTTGGTTTTGGGCAATAATTTATTAACCGGTCAAATCCCTGACGAGTTTAATAATTTGACCGGATTAATCACTCTTGATTTGTGGGAAAACGATTTAGTGGGTCCATTGCCTTCAAATATCGGTAATTTCTCTGAATTGCAGCGTCTGCGGGTGTATGGAAATAGGTTGACTGGCGCTATTCCAGACGACATCGGTAATCTTACTCAGCTTGTCAGTGTTCAACTAAATAGCAATCAGTTCAGTGGTAATATTCCGGCTTCAATTGGGAATCTTGTTAACTTGGAAGTACTTGATTTAAGCACAAACCAGTTAACCGGCTCTATCCCGACTGAAATTGGCAATCTGCGTTCGCTTGAAACACTTCGTCTTGAGTCTAACCAGATCACCGGTGTGATCCCAGATAACATTGGAGAGCTTGATTCACTAATTGACTTAATCTTTTTTTCTAATCAGTTGACTGGTGAGATTCCTGACACTGTTGGTGATTTGCGTTCACTACAAATATTAGACTTTGCACGTAACAATTTAACTGGCGCTATCCCTGATACATGGACTAACCCGGAATTGTGGAGTATTCACTTAGCTCGTAATCAGCTTAGCGGCTCACTGCCAGAGACATTGGCTAGCCTTCCTATGTTGATTGAATTGAATATCGATAACAATCAACTTGAAGGTGACCTGAATCCCCTTGTAAACGTCATAGATACGATAGGGGATGATTTAAGCTTCAGCATACACAATAACGGATGCTTCACCGCTACTGATCCACTGGTCTTACAATGGCTTGAATTGTTTGAGCCGGACTGGGCTGACAATTGCACCGAGTGACAAGTATCTAACCGGCTAGCGGGGAGAATTTTCTCCCTGCTGTGCAGCCCCGATCTTATCAGTGCGAGGGCAGGGTTGTTAGTAAAGGCAGGGTTGCTGCCTGCATGGAATCAAGCCACCTTCACGGGTGGCTTTTTTTGCCTACCCCAAATGTCAGGTTTTAACAATTGGCGCTGTTGCAGGTTCAGTTGTATAACTGCTTCTGCATGCTTTTGTCATACTGTCTTATTATGTTTATAACGCTATAAAGTGCACTTGTCGCGTGTATGAGCAGTGTCGTTCGGGCTCAAATGCTGCGTATTTTTGCCGGAATTTAGCCTCACGACAGTGGTGCCCTGATAGTCATTTGACTGTAGGTACATAGTGTCATGTGATGTATTTGCCGTGTAAACTATATCAATAGTTACTATTCCTTTCCTCAACTGGTGCCGGCAGTTTCTAACTGCAAGCTGATAACGCGCGCGAACATATTCTATGTCGCCCGTTGTTAATGTAAATATAAGGTGCATAGCTATGAGCACCCTATAATGGCAAGAGAGCAGTTCGTTTTGATAACTGAAGGCTGAGTCTGCTGTTGAAACTTAGCGACGCCTTCTTTCCGGGTGGGCATTATTTGGTTCTGGTAAGTGACCTACCTTCAGCTGTCAGTTATTTTCTTGCGTCATTGAAGTCAAATTAAGCATCATGCGATGTAGTAGGGGCTCCTCTTCCAGCTTTTTGATGATGCGGTAACCGATTAAAGCTGCTAGTGCTGTCTTTTTACCACGCTGGAAGATTTGCAGAAGGTAGTTACTTAACGTTGTGCCAGCGTTGATTGGGTGATAGCTCCATTAGCACTGATTAAATACGCTTCGCTCTACACAAAGTCCTTTTGCTACAGCTCCCTTTGCTGCTAATTGATAAAGCAGAGCTGTCGGTAGGCTCGACATTCCACGACTGCAAAGTTGTTGCCGGATGATGGCGATTTCGCAAAAGAGATTCTTCTTAACGTGTTGCTAGTTAAGTATCAGATCTGCTGAATTCGTTATTCCTATTTCCTTACCCGTAATGAAATGGTCTAGCTGAGGAGGCTTTCATCCGATTGCTCTATTGGTGAATTGGCATTGTTATTGGGTGACTCATAGTAGATAAACAACTCATATGCCTTGTGGTTATTAATGGGCGTTAGCAACAATGACTGTTCGTTATTTGTGGATCGCTAAGTGATTGCATTGATGCTATTCCATGCCGAAAAGTTATCAGGCTTCGAAGAACCTACCTAATGATGAACATGGTATTACGGACAATACCCACAAATGATTTCTCTCTGTCATCTGTGTTGCGCGCTGGCAAGCGAATTTCTGCATGGGGCGTTTGTGTCGCAGTGGCGGCTATTTATCCCGCTGTTGCATTGGAATCTTTTGTTGCCGTTGTGCGGTTTTAATTGTGGTAAGTTTTTTTCGATCTAGATTCGGGTTTTTTGCACTGGCATTAGGTACCGGGCTGCTGGTCGGTGTGTCAACGGTGTTG
The DNA here is from genome assembly GCA_023301405.1 of Granulosicoccaceae bacterium. Classification (GTDB taxonomy): domain Bacteria; phylum Pseudomonadota; class Gammaproteobacteria; order Granulosicoccales; family Granulosicoccaceae. The sequence continues at coordinate 3,446 of JALZUX010000700.1, forward strand.
CTGATTGAATGTGTGGGTAGACTGCAAGACATTGTATTCGCGCGATACGGTTCAGACAAAATATCATGGTTGGCCAATAAGTCTGATTGGTCAATATTCATAGCGCCGATTCTGGGCGGTGTGATTGTCGGTGTAATACTGCGCAATATGCCAAGCTATCGCTTTCACGGTATCGCCGATGTCATTGAAGCCAGTGCTATGCGGTCCGGTCGAATGGACGTGCGGTCTGGTGGTATCGCGGCGCTAGCGGTGTGGGTGTCTTTAGGCTCCGGAGCACCGTTGGGAAGAGAAGGGCCAGCAGTGCATATTGGCGCTTCCTTAACTGCCTGGTTAGCTGAACTACTTGGTTTAGATCGTACTCAGTCAATGACTCTATTGGGCTGCGCGGCAGCTGCCGCTGTGACAGCTTCGTTTAATACACCAATTGCCGGTGTGCTTTTCGCTCTCGAGGTGATTCTAGGCTACTACGCGTTGAGGGTGTTTGCACCGGTGGTTGTGGCCGCTATGGGGGCGATAATTGTACGGCAAAGTGTTTATGGTAGCGGTGCCGAATTCAGCTTGCCTGATTATGTGATTGGTTCATTCTGGGAGCTTCTTGTATTTGCGTTGTTGGGTTTACTTGCTGCATTGATGGTTCAACTATTCATTTATTCTGTAATGGGCGTGCAGTGGTTTTGGGAAAAATCACATGTGCCAATGTGGGCTCGACCTGCGTTGGCCGGAGTGTTGATTGGAGGGCTGGCATTGATCGTACCGCTCAGTCTGGGGGTGGGGTACGAAGGTACCTCAATGGCATTAAACGAGGAGCTGCCTATTGCGTTGATGATGGGCTTACTCATTGCAAAACTCGTCGGCGGCTCTGCCGCGTTAGGCAGTGGGTTTGCAGGTGGTGTTTTTAGCCCAAGTCTTTTCATGGGGGCGATGCTAGGTGGTGTTGTGTGGTTTGTCGTCGATACGTTTGTGCCATTGGCGGTGTCAAGTCAAGGGGTGTATTCGGTGGTTGGAATGGCAGCCTTTGCATCTGCAATGCTGGGTGCTCCAATCTCAACGCTGCTTATCGTATTTGAACTTACCGTTGATTATGATCTAGTGATTGCTGTCATGCTCGCGTCTGCGATGGCCAGCACTTTCATGCAAGTCATGCCGCACGGATCTTTCTTTCGATGGCAATTGTATAAACGAGGGATAAATCTTCAAACCGGCAAAGAATACAGCTTGCTGCGCACTCGAAATATTGATGACTTAATCTGCCAAAATTATATACGTGTTTCGCCTGATCTTAGTGTTGCTGAAGTGGAAGAGGCGATGTGTGCAGGTAATCGCTATATAGCCATCATCAATAATCAAAAGGGTGAGTTTGAAGGTAGTTTTTCAACTGATGATGTTATTGTTTGTGGCGCGAGTGCTGGTAGAGAGGTGAACTGTGAGTTTGCAAAAAATTCTGCTAACTATTCAATTCCTAAGAGTACAAGTTTAATTGCTGCTTTGCAGAAATTAAATGAGCTTGAATCCACGTACGCGCCAGTTGTTCGTACTATTGATGATATGGTTGAAGTGGTTGGCGTGGTTTTTAAGATTGATGTGGTAAATGCTATGTACGATATGATGCGGCAGGCTCGATCAGATGAAACTGGTGGTTCTTGATGTCACGTTGAATTATTTAATCTGCGTTTCTAACTATGCCAAGTACAGCTGTTTCCCATAGAAGCGTTTTTTTGATGCTCTAGTGCTCGCTGAGGCGCTGCCCGAGCACCTATCTCATTATTGATTAAGTAGGCACGATAGATGTGATATGAATGGCAAAAGCAAATTTTCACAGGGTTATGGTGTGTGGTTTTTCACAAAGCTGGTTGAGCCACTACCTGTGTTTTCTGTGAGCGTAAAGCATAACCATAAGTTGTCATAATCTGTAAAGGTATTTCGATTTTCAGAGTGTTCATTTCAGATACTCTAACTCGCAATAATCCGCTGGGCGACAAGCTGAATAAATAAAAACGCCCATGCATGTTTCTCATCAATCTGTTTTTTGTCACCATAGATACGGCAGAGTGTCTGATTGTCGTTAGAAACAATAGTGATTGAAATCTTGCGGCCTTACTCGGTATGTGGCGGGACAA
>JALZUX010000701.1 GCA_023301405.1 Granulosicoccaceae bacterium
GTTATTGTTATTGTTTATGGATTAGGTAAAAAACCGAACGGGCGACAATGCATTTGTCAGGTCTTTCCGGTGGCTTTCATTCAGTAGTACGCTGGTATTTGCAACGCTATGTTTCGTTAAAATAAGTTCAGCGCAAAGTGCACCGATCGCGGGCGATGTTTGTATGCCGTAGCCGCCTTGACCTGCAAGCCAAAAAAATCCCGGTAATTCTGAATCAAAGCCTACAACTGGATTGCCATCAGGTGCAAAAGTACGGAGACCGGCCCATTGATGGTTTAGCGTCTGTACTTCATAGTTAATAAATTGTTGAAAAATATCAATGCCAGTGGCGATATCCAGATCATCGGGCCATGCATCATGGGGCTCTACGATAGTTTCATCTGCAGGCGAGATCATCATGCCGTTGCCAAATGGCGTGCAATAGAAAACTTCACCGGCACCGAAGATCATCGGCCAGTCAGCCATGTTGCTGTGTTCGGCGTAGGGTGTTAAGGCTGCGCTGCGGCGCTTAGGTTGAAGCCCAATGGTTTCTGCACCGGCCAGTGCTGCGATTTGATCGGCCCATGCGCCTGCGGCATTGACTACTATTGGCGCACTATATTGTGTGGTGGCAGTGGCCACTATCCATTTGTTAGTAGAGTATTCGACTGATACTACTTCTTGATTGCACTCGATGCTGCTACCGAGTGATTTTGTTTTTTTAATATAAGACTGATGTAGTGCATCTACGTCTATGCTGAGCATATTGTCTGTATACAGAAAATGAGTTACTGATTCGTTTATCAGTGGCACATATTGTAATGCGTCTGACTTACTTAACGCCTGCATGCCGTACTCAATATGTTGATCAATTTCTTCTTCGTCGCCAGTGCGTCCCAACATCATTTCGCCGCGTGGACCGGTGAATGCGGTTCCGCCCATTTCTATTGGGGGATTACATAGTGTGGTTTTTGATAAGGCAGTTAACTTCTGTATAACATCAGGGCCGTAAAACGGTGCCCAGGTGGCTGCCGATCTGCCTGTTGAGTGGTAGCCGGGGTGTGCTTCCCGTTCAAGTACAATCACATTGGCGTTGGTTGCTAGTTCTGCGGCGGCAGAAGTGCCGGCGATACCGGCGCCTATCACGATAATATCTGTTTCTATGCTGTTCATGAGTTTTTTAGTTCAATGCTATGGCGTGTGACTGGTTGCTGCTTTGATAGCGCCCCAGACCTTCAGTGGAGTTAGGGGTTTATCAATATGTGTTATGCCGAAGGGCTTAAGTGCATCAATAACAGCATTGTGGATCGGGCCGGGTGCACCTATAGCGCTGAGTTCTCCTACACCCTTAGCCCCGAGGATGGAGTTGGGGCTGTCGGTTTGAGTTAGTGATATATCAAGGGGTGGAAGGTCTGTGGCTCTTGGCAATGTGTAGTCTATCAGGGTGCCGGTTAACAGTTGGCCTGTATCGTCGTATGTCATTTGCTCTAATAGAACTTCACCGGCTGCCTGTGCGATGCCACCGTGCAGTTGTCCACGAGTGGTAGCTTCGTTGTATATTTTACCCATGTCGTCAATTGAGATGTATCGATCAATCGTCACGCTGCCTGTCTCGGGATCAACCTCTACTTCACAAATACACGCACCTGTTGGAAATGTTGTGTGCGTACCTTCGAACTCGGCGACGCCCGCGCACCCAACCTCGATATCACGGTCGCCAGTTTCTGTGTTTGCATTTGAACCGGCCGATCTAAGGGCGATTTGTTGAAGATCAATTTGAACCTCGGATTCGTCTTGTTTAAAGTGCCCGGCGGAATATTGCAATGACTCTGCAGGTACTTCCAGTAGTTCGGCTGCAATAAGTTTGGCGTTATCAAGCATTACATGGCTGGCGCGATGAACGGTGGTTGCGGCAACAGCCATTAAATTTGATCCGCCGGTGCCACCGCCTTTTTTCAGCCAGTCGGTGTCACCTTGTTCTACCCGGATTCTTGTCACTGGAATTTGTAGTGCCTCGGCGGTCACCAATGCAAGGGCAGTGCGGTGCCCCTGGCCATTGTCTTGTAGCCCCGTACGCACTAATACATCTCCATCAGGCAGGGCGCATACTTCGCTGCGTTCATCGGTTGAGCCGCCGGTGGCGTGTAAATAAAAGCCGATGCCTACTCCGCGTAGAAGGTTACTTGTTTTGCTTTGGTGTTGACGCACCGGGTAATTTGTCCAGTCGGCATTTTTAATTAAATTTTTTGCAAGCGTTGGAAAATCCCCGGCATCATAGTTTTCTGACATAGGCGTACGGTAGGGTAAGTCTTCAGGGGTAACCAGGTTGCGTTGGCGAATCTCCATGGGGTCAATGTCGAGTTGCATTGCTGCCAGGTCAATGAGTCGTTCAAGTGTGCAAGCAGATTCAGGCTTGCCTGCTCCGCGATAGGCATCGGTGGTCATGGTGTTGGTGTAGATACCATCAACCTCATAGTGCATGCCTGGTATTTTGTAAGCCTGTCCGAAAGGGCGGACTGCGCCTGATGTGGCAACGTACGGTGCCACTGCATTCAAATAGGCCCCCATGTCAGCAAGTGCTTTTACCCGGAATGCTTTAAATACCCCGTTTTTATCTAATGCAAGCTCGGCGTAATCGACACGACCACGCCCCATGACATCTGAAAGAAAGGATTCAGAGCGGCTGGCGGTCCATTTGACTGGGCGATTGGTGACGCGTGCGCCTGTGAGTGCCAGCAGTTGTTCAGCATAAGGCCAGATCTTTACGGCAAAACTTCCGCCAACATCTTTGGTAACAACGCGTAGTTGTTCTGAGTCGATTTGCATGAAATTACACAGTGCTTTTTGCAACGATACAACACCCTGGCTGGGCGTGTGCAATGTATAGCCATTGGTGGTTGTGTACTCTGCCAGGCAGCTGCGGGGTTCTATGGGGGCGATAGAAACTCTTGGGTGCTTGACCGTCAAGTTGACTACATGCTCTGCAGAGGCGATTAGTTGTTCGGTTTCAGACGCGTTGCCTTTTTCCCAATGAAAAGCCCGATTAGATTTTATATCTGGCCATAGCTGCACATCATCGCTTGCAGCAGCTTCCACATCAGTGACCGCAGCCAGGCTTTTAAATTCAAACTTAATAGCATCAATGCCATCACACGCGGCTGCAAAGGTCTCTGCAAATACAGCGGCCAATGGTTCGCCCACATGTTTGACCTGAGTGCTTGCTAAGATGGGGCGGTCCGGCTCAGCTAAGCTAGTGCCATCTGTGCTGATAATTTCAGCACGGCAATTCATTGGCTTCAATGCGTTGATCTCTTTGTTCATGGCGGTCAGTACGCAAACGACGCCTGCTACAGCTTTGGCTGGCTTTACGTTTAAATTCGTGATGTCTGCATGTGCAACAGGAGATCGGAAAATTGCCATGAACAATTGATTCGTACGGACTAAATCATCAGTATATTGGCCGTTCCCGCGAAGCAGTGGTGGATCTTCCAGTCTTAGCATGAGCTGTGTGGTTCACAAAAGTAAAAAGGCAGTTTACACTGATTAAACACGTGCGCTAAGCACTACGGTGTTTGGTGCATGGTGTCAATGGTTGCGGCCACGGATTGGTTGTCGCTGTAGAACAGAAAGCAGAGTGATTTAGCGTTAGTAGAGTGTAATTCCAATAAATTCGAGCTGTAGTAATCTGAAAATAAAACGAAGCGTGTCTCTTTGAAGAGTTTCCTGCAATGAAAAAAATACTTGTGTGTGGCTTGGCAGTTGTCGACTTTTTGTTTGAGGTGGCTGAAATGCCCCGTAGCGCCGAAAAATACATTGCGCATAACGCAGAAGTTGTGGGTGGGGGCGGCGCTGCCAATGCAGCTGTGGCCATTGCCCGCTTAAACTCGCAGGCGTTGCTCGCCGCCAGGGTAGGTGAAGATCTATTCGGTCAGATGATTGTCAATGATCTTTTGGCAGAGCGGGTTGATTGCTCGTTGGTACTGAAATCCTCTGCGGGGACTTCATCTTTCTCATCGGTTTTGCTTGATCAAGACGGTGAGCGACAGATAGTAAACTTCCGTGGCCGAGATTTATCCGATGATACAACAATTTTTGAAAACGTTACGGTAGATGGTGTTCTGGCGGATACCCGTTGGACGGCCGGAACGCTAGCCGCAATGAAACTAGCCAGCAAGCTAAATGTACCGGGAGTGATTGATGCGGAGGCGCCCGTAGATCCCGTGGCACTAGCACTAGCGACGCATGTCGCATTCTCCATGCAGGGGCTTCGTCAGTATTGCCCCGGGCTCACTGTTGAGGCGGCGCTACTAAAGGCTGCGGAAGATCTTGATACCTGGGTCTGTGTTACTGATGGCGCCAATGGCGTGTATTATGTTGAGGATGGCCAAGTAGTGAATGTTTCTGCGCCGCTTGTCAGTATTGTAGATACATTGGGTGCAGGTGATGTTTGGCATGGTGCGTTTGTAACAGCGCTTGTGCAAAAAAAAACAGAATTTCAGGCAATTAATTTTGCCAATGCCGCTGCATCATTAAAGTGTACACGGCACGGTGGTGGTCGAAACGGACCCACTCTTTATGAAGTCAATGCATTTATAGGCGACATGAATTTACCAGAGACACATACGATCGATTGATGAAAATGCTCATCTTGCCTTTCAACTGACAGGGTAAGCTATGAGTGGTAGGTTATGTGAGTGCTGACGTTTCAATAGTGGCGGCAGTCTGATTGCTGAGTGTTTTTTAATCAATGCAAAGT
>JALZUX010000702.1 GCA_023301405.1 Granulosicoccaceae bacterium
ACCAACTTATCTTCTGTGAAAGCGAGCTTTTGCAAAGTGACCTCACCCAGCAGCCAGCTTTGCGGACCAGCAATAGTGTCGCTTGAAAAAATGTGAGTATCAACAAAATCATTGGCAAAGCCAACAATGCCGCCCGTCGCTGATCTAGTCAACTGATAGCTGGAACGTTGACCGAACAGTGCAACATGGTAGGTGCCACCACTAGAGGCCTCAACTACAATATTACTGAGTTCGCGCGCCACACTTGGTTCGGACAATGGCTTAAGAGCATTGTCAAGAATGACGTAACGCGTTGACGGATTCAGATTGGTCTCAGAATCTGTATAGTTGAACACTAATGTTGCCGCTTCTTGATCGGCCAGTTCAATGGAATACAGATCCATGTTATCAAGGCACAACGACGCATTAATCTGCCCGCCCACTGGTATTACTTGCGCGCTACCAATTTCATCATTATCTTCAAAGCCGTCTTCGACACAAACCAACGCATTAGCAACGTCTATCTCAAAAGTACTGCTGACGTTATTACTGAAGTCGCCTTCATCAACAAACCGAAAGGGCTCAGAATGCATGTGATCAGTAGGCGCGATATCGAATGCGTACTGCCAACTGGGGTTCACCACGAGGCGTGCCGTGTATGCACCGCCAGGCAAATCGACAGGAGCACTGCGCGCTGTGAACACGTTGCTATTGCTATCACTCGTACGTAAATCAAACAACGAGATTCGGTAGGCATCAGTAAAACTTCCACTACCAGCAATTTCAAGCGCGACTGACAGTTGATCAACAGCTAAGCCTGCCCCACCATTATCAGCGACGGAAAACTGGTAACTTACAGTACTGTCTGCACTGAAGTTTCCAGTCACCTGCACATCACTGATGGTAAGATCGTTGGCTACAGAACTAGCATCACTAGACAATGACGGTGACGCTGCACGGTCAGTGGCGGTGGCATTTGAATCATTAACGACATTTGCTTGTGATAAATCAGGCAACGGGTCTAGTGATGAACTGTCACTACACGCCACCAACGAAGACATCGCGATGATGGATACCAGAGTTTTTGATTTAATATTCATTTTTATAATACCTCTCATCACTAATAATTAACGAAACGGCCGAAGGTTCCCTTGCCTTCAACTTCTACACCCAGTGCTTCGAACTCGATTGAAGCAGGCACTGCATCGGGGTTGTACCAAAGCTCAGCGCCTAAATGAAGACCACCAATAACGTGATTTTCATCCGGGAAACGAGGGCCTTGCTTAGCAGGGTCAGGGTGAAAATCATTATCCGTCCCATCGATCAATTTCCACGCTGCAAACGCTCTGGCTGCCGGGGTATCACTTTCAAATGCACCAGTTAGAAAAAGATCGCGAAAATCAGTAGATCGCATCCAATCAGAAATCTCGGTGTAATTAACTGTCATGCCATTTCGGGCAGCATTGTCATCTGTACTGACCAAGCCGATATACAAAAAACAGTTTTCCACAGTACCAAGCCGGCACAATGGCAGGTGCTTGTCTCTGGAGCCTTCAATCTTGAAGTAAACATCAAAATCTCCCCCTTCCTGTAAGGCTACCGATCCAATCTTGTATCCACCTGTCCACGATGATGCCTGTCCGGATGAGCGAGGATAATCAAACCAGATATTCAGATTCCAAACTTCAGTGAAATCAGAACTTATGCCGTTAATCGTATTCAGCAACTGTGGCTCACTACCGGGTATCAGCGCCACGTCAGACACATTGTGCCAGTAAGAATCCATAAAAATATTGGCGAGGCCGGAAGCCGCGTCACCGGCGATCAGATCAGCCTTGACAGACACTTTTATGTCGAAGTCAAGATCACCTGCCAAGACGGGTAATCCTGTAGCATCGGCGACATTTTCCATCTGGAAAACCGGCGATCCACCATGCCTTTGTACTGAAGGTAGAATGGTTTCAGCTTGACCGCACTCCACGCCCCAGGATTCATACCTGCCTCCCATCGAACCTACCACCATCGCAGGGAAAGCCCGGACAAAGGTATTGCGCTCGGTCGGTGAGTCTTTTCTCGATGTTAAACGGTAATTCAGACTTACCGGGCTTGCAGATTGCGAACGCGCACAAGGGTCAGCGTTGTCACCAACCGATCCAGGAACTTCCCATTCGACAAAATCTTGTACCCCGTTGTAGAAGATAAGTTTCCAGCTATTCTCTGCATCAAGTTGCCGACCATCGTAAACGTTGTTTGTGTAAACTGCGTCTTCAAGCTGAAACTTGCTGAACGGATCAACTCCACTGGGCGTCGCGACCAGTTCAAAGTCCTCGGCAAGACCAATGGCAGGCTCTTCCTTTGCAGCAACCTCTTCTTTGGCAGAAGCCACAACCTCAGTGGAAGCCCCTCCTGCATTGCTTTCTTCGACTGGCCCTACTTCCGAACGAGAACCATCAGTCGTTCCAGAATCGGGAGTGACATCAACTGAATCAAATTCACTTGTAGACTCAGCTGTCGCATCGGTCAAGTCTGCTTCAGAAACCGGACTGGCCTCATTATCAGACTCACTGTCCGGTAGCCCGTCAGTCGCAGCCCCGAAGGACAAATTATCTTCGATGTTGACCGACTCGCCGGTTGCTGACAAGTCGTCGCTATCGGCACCACCGCCGCCGCACGCTGTCATCGCCAAACTGGCAGTTAACACTGTCATTGAAATCAGGTTATTTGAAATATTTTTCAACACACTTCTGGACCCGTTAATCGTAAATTTCTGGTTAATAACTACGCACACCATCGCTCGCACAATCCGGATGACGGTAAGTAGACAACTACTCACCCCACCGGGCGCTAACATCACTAACGGCTGATAATTAAAAACGTCTAGCGAAAAAAGATATACAAATTGTGTCTATTGCAAGAAGCGAGTGCCTGATAAGCGCTTAATTGACCCTCTTTAATAAAGAGAAGCAATTTTTTCAGGCAACTGACCAGATATTGCTACCTTGTGAATCAAGTCAAGTTTTGCAACCGACCTTCGCGGTTCTCTTGCCCGCCGAAACCAACAATCAAACATAATTTATAGGCAACAGTGCATCCAGCACCGTACTGCACAGACGGTCTTAGTATTACAGCAGCGTCGGATGGCAGCCGTATATAAGCTAGGGTGCTCGACTTATAAGTCTGCGCTACTACTTTGTGTATTCCACTGGCAATTCTTCCGAATCGACGACCTAAGCTGTATGATGTGACGCGTTGCCTACCTTGTAATGGGGTTGAACAGCACCAAACTACTAGGTCTCCCCACAACAGGCTCTACTCTTGATTAAGCAATTATTTTTCGGCCTCCTATTATTAATAACCTCAGGAACAGCGTTGGCTATCGAAGAACCCTCTTACAAAGTGTTAGAAAAATCAGGAGACTTAGAACTGCGAGCCTATGAATCGAAAATTGTTGCAGAAGTGTTTGTATCAGGAGAAATGAACAAAGCATCAAGTGCGGGTTTCAGGCTCATAGCAGACTACATTTTCGGCAACAATACCTCTACCACAGGGATCAGCGAAAAAATCAGCATGACCGCCCCTGTAACGATGGAACCACAATCAGAAAAAATAAGCATGACCGCACCGGTCACTCTTGAGAAAACAGCAGGACGCTGGCGGGTGCACTTCGTGATGCCATCGAGCTACACAATGGCCTCCTTACCCAAACCAAATAATACTGACGTCACACTACGTGAAGTTGCACCGGCAAATTATGCGGTCATTACCTTCAGCGGATTGGCCAGTCAAAAAAAGGTCACCGCGCAGACAGATATCCTAATGGATTGGCTAGACAGCAAAGGCATCAAGACCCTGAATACTCCGGAACTTGCTCGATACAATCCGCCTTGGACCCTGCCGTTCTTACGTCGCAATGAGATTATGGTTGTCTATTAACTGACAACCAATCTTGCTAGCCTTTCGTTTGACCGCTTGCACAGCTCATTCGCTTAGCAAACCGTTTCTCTGCGAACCAGTGATACAGCTTATCCAGCACAATAATCACGCCTGGTAGCGACACTACACGAGCCAAATGTCGATAGTACGGTAATTGAGCCCACACAACGGCAAAGGCCGGTGCGCCGGTAACAATAGATCCGTCTGTGTCTACAACGTGCAGGTGCTTCATTGCGGCTTCATACTCAATTCCGTACTGCTTCAACAGGCTTGGATCCGCGTGGATATCTGCCCAATTTACCGAACCGGCCTTGTCAACACGGCGGTAGTGGGCTACCTCTTTGGAACACAACGGGCAGCCGCCGTCGAACAACATCGCCACTTTCATACCCAATCTCAGCCCCTTCTCTTTCTGATAGGTCAAGTGTGTACGACAGAGCTGGCTGATTAGATCATGAAGCTTAATTCGAACCGTTGGTTTGGAGAATGAAAACCAAATTCGTCGCCATCACCATTATCACCAATATCACCGACACCATTTAACAGCTTTGCATAGTACGCTTCTGATCTTCCTTAAGGTAGCCATCGCCTGCCCCGACCTGAATTAACCAGCCCACCGGGTATTGCAACGACAGCAGAACACGACACACTATCACTCAGCGCTGCACCGAATTCCCAATTGTAATTCAATTTATCAGCGCCCATACAATCACACGACGCCCGATAGGTATTATTGATATCTACACCTTACCTTCAAAGAGCTGCACGCCAGTTTTATTTCATCTTTAATCATAAGGCAGGGTAATCTCAATTCATAAATTATTACGACTAGCATAAAAGGCATCCGTGTTTTTACTGTATTAGCCAGTTAACTCATAAGTTACACTGTTACTGAGGTCAGCTAACACAACAAAAACTCAATTGAAAAAGCCACTGATTTAAACCTTAAAATACACCGTATTTTTACGGGCATGGTGACTAAATGACGCTGATTCTAAACAACCATAACTACTCAACAATAGATTAAATTCCCATTGAATCTTTAGGTACATTACCCATAAAAAACAGCATTTCCATTCCACACCTGATGATGAATAACTACCGTCAGTCGCGTTACTAATAAGTTAACAGTAATATTCTGAAGCATCATTAAAACAACCAATAAGCACAACAAATAAGGAACGAAACTAGCTACACATTAAGCTCAAATTTTTTTAGCTTTGCTAACCGTGCACAATAGCTACCCATGAATTAAAACACCAAAACTTTCATCTTTTTTTTAAAAATAAAGTAGCAGAATCACACCACCCTTGAGCATCTTTAAAGTCCCTTACGGAATACCTGACCCAATTAAGGCAAACCAAAGCGTTGAAAGTAATCAGTTATAAAAATTTTACTGGATCGATTAATCAAGATCTTAAAAGATTATCGACTATTTCATCCGTGGCCTATTTTGTGGCAACGCTGGTGTTGTGTGGCACCATCATGTTCAGTTATTACACGCTACGCAATATCCTGATTGAACAATCCTACCTGAACGACTTTGGAACATCGACCAGCGAGTTACGCCTCACCATAAGGGAGTCATCACTGTATTTGTCAGACTTAAAACAAGCGAAAAAACAACCCAAATCTGAGTCAAGGTTAGAGCAAAAAATAACACAACAAATAAACACAGCGCTGCTGAAAATTGAAAACTTGAAGGAAAAAACATCGTTTCACTTAAGTCAGCTTCAACGGTTTGACTATTTCGATCGGTTCAACACGATGTTTAATAATCGTCCAGACAACATCTGGATGAAGTTGGATCAATACGTAGCCCGCCTGAAAGAAGTTTCAGCAGAGAAAAACTACGGCATGCCGGGGGCAGAATTACTGTGGCTGCCTGTGGAAGCGACCGCTGCAAAAAACGGCGCTCTCGGACTTAGCTACGAAACCGCATTAAATGAGCTACAAGTCATCACTAAAGACCGGGCAAATCATCTGGAAACAACGCTAAAACATCTTTCAATGTTTTCAATTCTAATTGTACTTCTTGAAATACTACTTATTTTCTATCCACTCAAGCAGCATCTAGGAAGAGTAAATACGAACCTTAAGACAGCTCACGAAAAACTCTACTTACAAGCAAATTATGACCAGCAAACTAATTTACCAAACACCTCAGGAATATCAAAGCAATTAAGCTCTCCCTCGATGGAAGCACAGTATGACTCTTTAATGATCGTATCAATCCTGAACATAGAGACTATAAGTAGAATTGTTGGACCTACACATTTTGATGAATTTTTTAAGCAATTTTCAAAAAAATTAGCCTATGCATTACCAGCGGACTCAATGATTTTCAGGGCCGGAGACAATGAATTTGGCGTTGTGCAGAAGTCGGTAACATACACTAATAAGCCACTTGATGTATTTTCACTGCAGCGCACACTGGCAGGAAAAATTCAAGTACACAATACAATCGTCTACCCCGAGTACAAGCTTGGCAGCGCAGACGGTGCGATCAAGACAGACAATCTACTGATAAAAATTATAGATGCCCGCCTATCTGCTCAACACTACAATCAAGCCGAGCCAATCCTACCGAAATACCAATCATCAATGCGTCTCAGTATTGACGATGAAAACCTACAAATTGAAAAAATACGCATAGCAATACAGAACAAAGAATTCGTACCGTATTATCAAATAAAAGTAGATGCAAAAACCGGAAAGGCCTGCGGAATGGAAGCATTATGTCGATGGATAGATTCAGCAGGCCACATGACTCATCCCGGGGGGTTTATTCCACTTGCGGAGAAAAGCGGGCTGATCTCTGAGATCACATGGCAACTACTCGACACCATAGCGGCGGATTACAAGCAATGGCGTGAACACGGACTAAACCCTGGGCGCATAGCTTTTAATGCCGCTGAAATGATGCTACGCGAAGCTGACTTTGTAGACCGCATTAAAGCAGTAATTATAAAAACAGGCACCAGTCAATGCCCTCTGGATCTTGAGATCACAGAAAACGTGGCGTTAGAATTCGACAGCGAAAGTATTGCTACCGCCCTTGCGGCGGTCCGCGAGCTAGGTATGAAGCTTGCGCTCGATGATTTTGGAACCGGATATGCCTCCTTAAGTTCTATCGTAAACCTTGATATCGACACAATAAAAGTAGATAGAAGTTTTGTGCAATTGATATCCACTAGCGGGGATGCAAGGAATATCGTCGCGTCAATTATCAAATTATGCCAACAGCTTGAAAAAAAATCCGTAGTCGAAGGCGTAGAGACCGAAGAAGAATGGGCATTTTGTCGTGATCATGGTTGCGACGAAATACAAGGATTTTTATTTCATAAGCCCGCTCCTTATGAACACGTGCTTTGCGTGCTATCCGATGAGCAACAGCTCAGCAAGGCCAGCTAGTGAAAATTTCAACAGTAGAAAACACTGTATTTCTTATGCAAGCTATTACCCGAACAGCGTTATTCGTAATTTTGCTATTTTCGCCAATCGTGAGCAACGCAGAACCTGAAGTCGAGGTTATGCACTGGTGGAACCGGGGCGGTGATTTACGAGCAATGCAAGTAATACGTGACGAATTCGAACATCGTGGCGGCATCTGGTTTGACGTCGCGGGTGATGACTCGATAGACGTCCTCAATACTGCTGTATCAAGAATGATTAAAGGCTATGCACCAACTCTTGTGCAGTGGAACTCCGCATGGGAGGTAACAGAAATCCGAAACCTGGGGTTACTAAATACGCTCAACATGGAAACATCAAACTATTTGCATAACGCCTTCATAGACAACGTACTGGATATGATTATGGTCAACGGAGAAATTGTTGCTATTCCGGTTAACGTTCATAGCGAAAACTGGCTGTGGTACAAGCCCGACAACCTACCCGACAATGGACCCCGGGTAATGGCTGACTGGAAGGCTTTCTTAGAATTCGCAGAATCTCTTGCTGAAACAGGAAAAATTGCTCTAGCCGTCGGGGACACACCGCGACAGCAAAGAGCGTTGTTTAACAATGTGCTTTTAGGAGTGGCAGGGCAAGACCTTTTTCAACGAATTTACTACGACCTAGACGTCGGGGCATTAAGCACCAAAGGGTTTTCACAAGCGTTGGCCACCTATGCGAAGCTACGTGAATACTCGCATTCATTTGGTGAAGGCCGGTGGGACCAGCAACTGGCTGCAGTGGCAGCCAACAAAGCCTTCACCGTCAACATGGGTGACTGGGCAAAAGGCGAATTTCGCAACCTTGGTTTAAAGCTAGGTAGGGACTACGACTGCGCCCCTGCGCCTGGCACCGGGGATCACATTGTTTTGGTTATCGATGCATTTGTATTGGGGCAAGTTTCAGAAAAAAACGAAAAGCAAGGACAGCAGTTATTCATGGATGTAGTCACAAATCCAGTGGTCAGCGAGACCTTCAACTACCTGAAGGGCTCATTGTCTCCACTGCGAGAAATTGATACCGAAGGACTTGATAAATGCAGCCAGGTGGCACACACCATCTTGAAGACGCGAGGCAAAGCCATTAAGCCCCATGCGAGCATTGGCGACAGAGGCTTTTTGGCGGACATCGATCATCTGATATCAGAGCTCTGGACAGGCTGCATGGTGTCTACAGAGTGGACAACTGACTTCTCAACACTATTAAAACGGGAAAAAATGAAACGTATAAGTAAATCAAACTTCTCACAACACGTAGTTGAGTAAGCCAATGATATGCTATTTAGTATTCATAGAGGGGAGTCGTTGTGAAAATACGCACTAACCAATATGCCAGCTTGCTCGTTGCGCTCTCTCTGGCGTGTTGGGGTTCCAATATTATCGCCAGCGAGCCCGGAGAATCGCCGGTCATTTCGACCAAAATATCAAAGCAGCCATTAACTCTTGATATTCACTTCCACTATCATTATAGCCAAAATACAGTTTATGATAGCGAATGGCCTGTAGAGAAAAAGGCCACTGAGCTCACTGGAATTTCTCTTAACAATGTGACCGCCAAAGATAATGCAAGCGGCAATGAGGCATTCAATCTTTTACTGGCAACCGACACACTGCCCGATATAGTCGGCGGCACAAGATTAAGAGAAAAGTTTAATCAGTACGGGCCTTTAGGACATTTTTTGCCACTCAACGATTTAATTCAACAGCACGCCCCGAACTTAGATTTGTTTTTTAAGAAAAACCCCAGTTTATTGAAAGCGATTTCTGCGGCAGATGGGCAGTTGTATCATATTCCGTATTTACCAGACGGAAAGTTCGGTAGAGCTTACTTTATACGCACTGACTGGCTTGAAAAACTCGGACTAGACACCCCTAACAACGTGGCCGAACTGCACAATATATTGGTTCGTTTTAAAACAGAGGATCCCAATGGCAATGGTCAGCCCGATGAAGTTCCATTTTTTGCTCGAGATCCAGAAGAACTAATTCGACTGGTGACACTTTGGGACGCCAGAACAACGGGTACCGACACATGGCATGACTTCTATATAGCGGATGGCAAGGTTCGGCATGGGTACGTAGAAACAAATTATAGAAACGGCATGAGGCATTTAGCACAGTGGTATTCTGAAGGGCTTATCGATAACAACATGTTCACACAAACCGGTAACATCAGAGACCAGCTATTGGCAAGCAATAAAGGCGGCATGACGCATGACTGGTTCGCATCTACCGCCAGCTACAACCAACGGCTCAAAGATCAAATTCCGCGGTTCAACTTTAAACCATTCGCACCTCCCGAAAGCGTATCAGGCAAAAGAATAGAAGAACATCGACGAACAGCCATTAAGCCGGATGGTTGGGCCATCACCAAGACCAATGAACACGTTATCGAGACAATCAAGTATTTTGATTTTTGGTTTACACCACAAGGAAGACGTCTTGCTAACTTCGGAGTTGAAGGTCAAGAATACACCTTAGTTAACGGTGCTCCAATTTTTTCAGACGACGTATTACACGGCGACCTGCCAGTTAATGAAAGGCTATGGTCGGTAGGCGCTCAAATCCCCAGAGGGTTTCAACAAGACTACGCGTACGAAAAGCAATGGACCAATCAAATAGCTCTTGAGGGGATTGCACTATATGAAAAAGGAAATTACCTGGTTGAACCATTTCACGGAGTAACTCTTAACACCGAAGAGAAAAAAGCATTCGACTTCTATTGGAAAGATATTCTGACTTTTATGCTAGAGCGTCAAGAAGAGTGGATACTGGGTTCTCGCGATGTCAACGATGATTGGGACGCCTACCTCGCAAGAATAGACAAACTTGGGTTAAAAAAAGTAATCAGTGTTATGCAGTCAGCCTACAATCGTCAGTATGTTACCTCGGCGCCCACCGACTAGTAGCAAATGCCGCTCACTAAACTAGTAGTGTTAAAAATCACCAGGGAATTACCCGGTGTTTTACCTGACTAACCCTTAGAGTAATTTACTCAACAATTTCAGTAACTGTTTTGTCTCTGCTTTCGTCAATGCATCAACAGTCTGTTTTGTTACTTCCAGTGCGTCAGGGATTGCCGCCTGTATTACATCCTCCCCCTTACCCGTCAGCTTAATAAGCTGCCGTCGCGCGTCTTTTGGATCTTTTTTACTCTCAACTAGTTTACGCACCCGCAATCGGTCGACGACACCTTTAATGGTGGCGATGTCCATTGCAGTTAATCGACCTAGTTCGTTTTGCGAGAGCGGCCCCTGCTCCAGTAATTTAGCCATAGCGGCAAACCGGGTCGGGGTAAGATCAAGAGGCATTTCACTGGTGAATATACTAGTATGGCGCTGGCTGACTTTTCTAAGAATATGGCCAATTTGATCGTCCAGAATATAGGTTTTTGTTGGTTTCATAGGAAAACTGAGAATTAACTGGTTAACACTGTGCACGCGATGTAGGTAAGCTTGAGTCGAGGCATAAACTAAAGACAAGCCCACCACACTATATTGTACTGAACGTAGTGCTTGACGGCTCGGTATATATGATTAGTATACAAACGACTAGATCATCCATTACACTTATTTAAGGGACAAACAGATGCCCACTACAAGCAAACATAAGCTAGTAATTACAAACATAGCACAAATACTTTCAGGCAAGCTGGAAGAACCATTGATTGACGGCAATTGCGTGATCTGCGAAGACGGGCTCATCACCGCTATTGGCTATGAAAAAGATCTCGATACGTCTCAGGCAACA
The DNA here is from genome assembly GCA_023301405.1 of Granulosicoccaceae bacterium. Classification (GTDB taxonomy): domain Bacteria; phylum Pseudomonadota; class Gammaproteobacteria; order Granulosicoccales; family Granulosicoccaceae. Next base: position 11,118 of record JALZUX010000702.1, read on the forward strand.
ACCACCGTTAACGCCAAAGACAGCTGGTTATGTCCAGGCCTTATCGATAGCCACGTGCATCCGGTAATCGGTGACTACACTCCCCGCCAGCAACAACTGGGATGGATAGACTCCTGCTTACACGGCGGCGTCACAACCATGATATCTGCCGGAGAAGTACACGCACCCGGTCGACCCAAGGATATTGTTGGCCTTAAAGCCATGGCTATCGCATCACAGCGCTGGTACGAAAACTTTCGACCCTCCGGCGTAAAAATGCTTGCTGGCGCGCCAGTGCTTGAAGAAGGCATGGAAGAACACGATTTCAAAGAATTAGCAGACGCTGGCGTTAAGCTTTTAGGTGAAGTTGGACTTGGCTCAGTCAAGGCCGGAGAGACAGCAGCACAAATGGTTAAGTGGGCACGTAAATACGGCATTCAATCAACAATCCATACTGGCGGGCCATCCATCCCCGGCTCAGGACTCATCGACAAAGACGTAGTTCTTGAGGCAGATGCAGACATCATCGGTCACATTAACGGTGGGCACACAGCACTGCCTGACGATCAAATTACCTGCCTGTGTGAAAGCTGCAACCGCGGCATCGAGATTGTCCACAATGGCAACGAACGCGCCGGCCTTCTGGCCATGCGCACAGCCTTCGAAATCAAGCAAGCCGAAAGAGTCATACTGGGAACAGACTCCCCCGCCGGTTCCGGTGTTCAGCCACTAGGCATTTTACGAATGATTGCCATGCTATCAAGCCTTGGAAACATCCCACCCGAAATAGCCTTCTGCTTTGCCACAGGCAATACCGCCCGCATGCGAGAGCTAAACAGCGGCATCATAGAAGTAGGCAAAGCAGCCGACCTTATCGTACTTGATCAAGCACAGCATTCACCAGGCAAAGACATGCTGGAAAGCATTCATCAAGGCAACTTACCCGGCATAGGCATGACCATCATCGATGGCATTGTTCGCACCCACAGAAGCCGCAATACACCGCCAGCCACACACCTGCCAGAAATTGCCGACGCCTAGCTCAGCTCAACAACTTATACCGGCATCACTACCTAAGTCCCAGTAGCAGATGCCGGTATGCTATCTATACGGCAAGCTACAAAGCTCCAGTGAGTCACCTTTAAGATTGCGTATTTTATGAACTGGTGGCACATGCCCATAGCCACTATCTTAAGTCACTTTTAATCAACCTTGAAATAAATCGCAGAAGCATAAACTGCAGTCGATCAGCAAGAAAAACCCCACCATCTTTCAATAACACTTATGCAATGGCCAAAGGCCGAGCCTGTCGATCTACCCCGCGTTTAATCGGTTTGGAGATTGTTCGTGGAAGGAGGTCGATAGTGCCATTGCTGGCACTAAGAGCGCTGTCGAAGCTCCACGCAGCAAGAACCGTAGAGCGGCAAGAAAACCCCCACCATCTTTCAGCAACACTTTTGCAATGGCCAAAGGCCGAGCCTGTCGATCTGCCCCGCGTTTAATCGGTTTTGAGATTGTTCGTGGAAGGGGGTCATAGTGCCATGGATGGCACTATGA
>JALZUX010000703.1 GCA_023301405.1 Granulosicoccaceae bacterium
TTTCCGGGCTTAAGTTTTCTAATCTCACCCTCAACCATTGGCAGATCATCGTCGGCAAATACAGTAGTCATTGAAGAAAGCATTGCTACTGTGGCTATCGATGCCGCTATCACTAAATGTTTAATTAATTTCATTGTTATAACTCTTGTTTTGTTATTTTAAAATAGTAGATGTGGCGGGACTAAGACTACTTATAAAATATAGCACCTCCACGGAAACACGTTCCCGGCTACAAAGATTCAGAACCGGGGAAACTGTATAAAATGTAGAATACTCCATTGCTGTCCCGCTCACATACGCGTCCGGGATCTACTTACGGGTTTTGCGGGTAATAGCGGTAATCATGACTTCAACCGGCTGTTCTGACTTGACAGCCCTTGGCATAGACTGACCCGGTGTTCCCTCAGAGCGGCTTACTGCGGGCACTTCTGCTTCTTCGCCCTGATATTCAAACGCTACGGTGCCCTCCGGGTGTTCATACCAACCCGGATCAGAGTAGTCACCCGGCGCTTGATCTTTACGGACTTTAAGCATCGAAAACATACCACCCATTTCTACCGAGCCAAAGGGTCCGTCACCTGTCATCATCGGTACGGTGTTATCTGGCAGAGGCATATTCATTTCTGCCATATCGGCCATGCCGCGTTCACTCATCACCATGTAGTCCGGTATCAGGTCAGTGATTTGCTTAGCCACCTCAGAGTGATCAATACCGATAAGGGTAGGAACCGTGTGACCCATTGCGTTCATTGTATGATGACTCTTGTGGCAATGAAAAGCCCAATCGCCTTCTTCGTCTGCTAGAAAGTCTATTTGTCGCATTTGCCCGACTGCTATGTCGGTAGTCACTTCAGGCCATCTGGAACCTGGAGTTGTTGGACCGCCATCGGTACCGCTAACAACGAACTCGTGACCATGAATATGAATAGGGTGGTTGGTCATTGTGAGATTGCCGAACCTCACCCTGACCTTATCGTTCTTACGCACATTAAACGAATCTATACCCGGAAAGATGCGGCTATTCCATGCCCACAGGTTGAAGTCGAGCATGGTCATCACTTTGGGCGTGGCACTACCCGGGTCTATGTCATATCCGGATAGCAAGACGCAAAAATCACGATCAACTGCTTCGCTTTCTACATAATTTTTTGGATGAGTTACCCACGACCCCATCATACCCATTGCCATTTGCGTCATCTCGTCACCGTGCGGGTGATACATAAAGGTGCCGTGCCTGCGGGCGGTAAATTCGTAGACGAATGTTTTACCTGACGGAATACCCGGCTGGTTTAATCCGGTCACCCCGTCCATGCCATTTGGCAATCGCTGCCCGTGCCAATGCACACTGGTATGTTCGGGTAGGCGATTCGTCACGAATATTCGAACCTTGTCGCCTTCAACTACTTCGATAGTCGGGCCGGGTGACTGACCGTTATAGCCCCACAGGTGTGCGGTGAAGTCTTCCGCCATTTCACGCAACACCGGCTCTGCAACCAAATGAAATTCTTTCACGCCATTGTTCATTCGCCATGGCAACGTCCAGCCATTTGGCGTGACTACCGGGTTATAAGGCCGCCCGTTTGGTGGTACCAGTGGTGCCATGGTGTCAACAGATTCTTGATGCACAATCTCTGGCAAGCCAGCCAGTGTACTTTTGGGAACAGTGGTTGCAGCAACGGCTGCACCCGCAATACCTGCCTTGGTGAGAAATTGTCTTCTTGAGTTCATTGTGTTCTCCGAATTACTATTGTGGCAACTACCAACTCAACTGCACTAGGTAACACTGAATATTTGGCGGTCGAAGATATAACTGATAAATATAAATTATTAATGTTCTTCTCCACCGCCTGAATCACCACCTTCAGACATCGCCATCATGGTAGTAGTGGGTCGGCCGACCAGGGAAGCCCGAAGGGCCGCATCTGCTAACCAGAATTGCGATGCCGCTTTGATAGATGACTGAACCGTCTCTATTTGCGTGCGTGAGTCTGCCAGTAGTTCAAATACGCCGACAATCATGCCGTTATAGCTAAGTACCTTCTCTTCAGAGACAAGCTGCTGAAGCGGTACTATCTCATCACGATAATGCTTCGCAACATCGTAGGTTGAACGATAAGCAGAATACGATTCACGCATATGAGATGCCGCGGATCTGGTAACGCTTTCAAGGTTATTGGCAGCCGCCAGTGATTGGGCATTAAATTTATTGCGCACCTGCTTTATACTTTTGAAAACCGGCAGCTCAACTCCCAGTTCAAAACCGCCAACTGAACTCCGTTCACCATCTTCAAATTCAGTATCCCGACCATAGCCGATTTCTATATCTGTTATCTCGCCAAGTAACTTTACGCCTTGTTGGCGCGTAGCTATTTGCAATTCTCCCAGAGCAAGATTGACATCGATTCTGGTGTCTGCAGAAATAGTTGATACTGCTTCAGCGGAAACGGGACTTTCAGGAAGATCAGGCAGACGGTTGGGTAAGCTAAGTAATTTTTCCTGCTGTTGATCAAGACCCAGCAACCGAACCAACGCTTCTCTTGCTGCCAGTGCGTTGTGTCTGGCCAGTGTCAGGTTTGTTGCAGCATCTGCGTAGAAGGATTGCTGTCGTGCGCGGGTTACAGCATTGAAATTACCAATAGCTAGCATACCTGCAGCTAGCGTTGCACTGGCTTCTGCACTACTTAATACCTGTTCTGAATAACGGCTGAGTTCCTGTGTTGTCACCGCATTGACCCAGGCTTGTCTGACCATGGTCACCAGCTCAACCGTACTCGCTGTCACTGCCAATTGATTTGTCTCTAACCGTGCATTCGCAGTGCGGGCAATCCTCGGTAGACGGATAAGATCAAGCAGGCCAATAGACAGCACGCGTTCAATTTCAAGAGCACTGCCCCCGCTAAGGCGGCTGAATTCGAACACTGGATTCGGAATGGTACCAGAGAGAGCTATAGCTGATGCCTGAGCCCAGTGCTCAGCCAGCATGGCTTGCACCGCAGGACTATTTACCAGCGCCAGCTCAATAGCACCGGCCTGGCTGAGTTCTGCCGCTAGTAATTCGTCGGCACGAGCCTGAGCTTCCTCCCGCTGCTTTTCGTTGACAAGCAGGTTGAGGTTGCCATTAGTGAATTCCCTGGTATCTACATTGGATTGTGCCAGAGACTGATCCAGATCAAAGCGTACACAACCAGTGACGGCTGATAGTGACATGGCGATAACCAGCAATTGAACTTTCATTGCTTGTTTGCCTCCTCGGCAGCCATTCTTTCTTTTTTCTGTTCTGCCTGTACCTGTCTGGCATAAGCGCGCCAACCCCCGATCCTGCCAACAGCATCATTCGCCTCAATCCAGGTTGTGTCCGGGATGTCTTCAAAAGAATTGTAATTGTCAAAAACGGAAGAGTAAGAAAC
>JALZUX010000704.1 GCA_023301405.1 Granulosicoccaceae bacterium
GCTGTAATACTTAACGCATCACCATCCAAATCAGTGTCATTGTTTAACGGATCAATGATCGTTGAAGATTCAAATGCACCAGCAACAGTCGCATCTAGTGCATCCGGTGTATTATTAACTTCACGAAAACCGACTTCGGTAAGATCACCGTTTTCATTTTCAAGATCAGCACTGGTCGTTGTTACACTTCCATCGGTGTCTTGGTAAGTAGCATCTGTGGTGGCACCATGGCCAGACTCAGCACTATCCAGTTTGCCATCATCATCGCTGTCATCATCCAGATAGTCAGGCGTGCCGTCACCGTCGGTGTCTTCGGGGGTTCCGAAGTCACCACCATGCATGACGGATGGATCATCAAACGTATCTACAACACCGTCGCCATCAGCGTCGTTGCCAATAGCCGGTGTCTGGTACCCAGACGTTGGTTGATTCTCTACAGCATCCGCAATCCCGTCGTTGTCGCTGTCAAGATCGAGGTAGTCCTCAATCCCATCGCGATCGGTATCAACAGGAGCGGCACCAAGCTGGTCATAGGCTCCGTCTCCATTCGTATCAGTAAGACCCGCTGCTGTAGCTTCGGTATCGGAGACGTGACCGTCGTTGTTGATATCGGCATCAATCGAAAGTTGATTGCCGCTTTCTTGCAGATCACTAATCCCATCGTTGTCACTATCGAGATCAAAGGCATCAACAACACCATCGCCATCGGTGTCATTGATCGTGGCGTTAGAGAAATCAATTTGAATGTTCTCTGTAGCGATGGAGTAGACGCTTGAATTGGTTCCCGTCTCAATGACGCCAGTAACGGTTACCGACGTAACTCCATCGGGCAGCGTTATGGCGAAATCAAGGGGCCTGATCAGGAACGTTCCATCCCGGTTTGGGGTAACAGCCTCGTACAATTCTCCATTGTCATCGAGAACAAACTGATAGCCATTAGTAACAGGTCCACTGGAAAAAACGGGTGACGAGCCAGTTGAAGAAGGGTCATAAATATTGCCGCTACTTCCATCCTGTGGGTTATTGTCCACAACAGTACCCACCGCTCCTGATACTCCCCCTGTCCAGGAAACAGCCCAGATGACGATGTCTGAATTTCTGTTAGCGGTATTCGGGTTATTGACAACGATGCCATTGACAGGAGTTGAGAAAGTTTGGGTGATCGAAGAAATATTATCCCCGTCACTGACACTAGTAAGAACCCACGTTGGCACTACCGTTGTAGAATTAACACCGATGCTACTGGTTGTCAGGCTACCGGTTTCCGTGATTGTACTAGTAAACGTGTTGCCGGTATCACTTCCCGTAATGCCAACGTTTGGAGCCGTTCCGGAAAGCGTAAATGCTTCGCTGGGTGTTTCAACCGTATCCAGAATTCCGTCGTTGTCGTCGTCCAGATCATCAACATCAGCGATACCATCTCCATCGCTATCGTTAACCACAACTACCTTGTGCGTGGCAAAATCTACCGCGCCTTCACCATCTGTGATGGTGTATGGCACTTCAATATCACCAATGAATCCGATATCAGATGTTACTGTGATGGTTCCATTCGTGTTGACTGTTACTGCGCCGTTTGGTACTGCTATAGTCTGCGCAATACCAGGTGTGAGCACCACACCATTAATAGACGTGATGGTTAAAATGTCACCATCCAGATCGGAATCATTGGCTAATGGATCAATGACCAATGGTGTGTCGACGACAGCGATTACTGTTTCGTCTATCGCATCTGGTAGATTATTATCCACAGAAAGTTGGGTACTTTCGGTGGTTTGATCAGAGATATCAAAGATCAAGACCGAATCAATAAAGTTACCTGAAGAGTCTCCGCCAGCTGACGCTACCGAATCGAATTGCAGCAAGATGGGGTTACCGGACGCAGCGCCCAGTTCGGCAACATGATGGCTCCATTCGACATTGTCAGTCGAGTATTCCTGCCTAAACAACACGACGTCGTCGCCACCGCCAAGAATACCATCTGCGCCAAGGTCAGTCACTGTGGCGATCATCGTGTCGATCCCGGCTCGACCACGGTGCGCGAAGGTTACCCCCAATTCAGAGGCACCTGCAGCGGGAGTAAATGTTTGGGAAAGCGTTGAAACTTGATTCCCATTCAGTTCTACGAACTGCCCACCGGAATGAGAGTTAACCCCCGCGAATTCGTCTTCCCAGACTTCAATCAGGTTGTCACTGGCAGAAGTATCCCAACCAGGTATGGTGGACTCATCAATCTGAATAAATCCCGGGTCACCTCCAATCACAGGAGAGGTCTCGAAGCCACCGTTGATAAAACCTATCTCAGTCATGCGAGTCGCTGACATATCCAAATCTACAAAACCACGACAGTCACAGTCGACTGGTATGGAAAGGATTAGGCCATCGACAGCTGCATTGATAGCAGCTTCATTGCCCGTCAGGGTAATCAAGGCAGTGCCATCGTTAATGTGGGAGACTAGACCTGAAGTATCAGCTAGCGTTAAAGTACCGATACCGTCGGGTACACTAATTTTTACAAGGAAGTCGTCGGTGCCACCATCCGGGTCAGTGATTGAAATTTCATTTCCATTAGCTGCTGAAAAGACGTGGTCCAGTCCACTCTCTACAACCTCACCTGTAGGCAGGCTCAACGCAGACGGCGCTAAAATTCCACTAAACGACGCAGCCACCAGCGATCGCGTTTCAACAAGCCCAACCGTCTCTTCTAACACCCAGTCCCCGCCCTTGTCGGCAGCGCCAGTATCGTCAATAGATGCCGCTACATCAGCGCCGGTTAGGGCAGCCAATAACTGAGTCGCGGCAACCCCTTCAGTGCCTTGGGAAAAATCACAACCGTATATTAGTATGTCGCCAGTCTCTGACAGCGCATCACCGATAATACTTAGCTCTGCACGGTATTCACTTTGCATGCTTTGTTGGTTAAGCTGTGCTGAGCCAAGGTTCAGTGAGCCTTGCTCCCCGTGCGATATAATGTGCAACGAATCTACGTTGCTAAGACTTTGCATTATTTCGGCTATATGCTTGACACCGTCATTTTTTGTATCAATGAAATAGACTTCAGCGGTCGGGCTAATGCTTGAAAGTAACTCACCAACGTTCGGTACTGATCCATCAATGAAGACGACATCATTACTGTCATTGCCAGCCACGCCCAAGCCATCAAATTCAAGCACATGCGCTTGGTGGTCAAGAGCTACAGCGTCATCTGTTGGACCGGGCACTTTTGCCGCAGCAGACTCTAGCTCGCTTTGAACATCGTCCACCAGAACGGCATCTGCCATGGTGGCTAAGGCAGCACCATCCAGCAACAATCTTTGCTCAAGTGCCTGAAACGCTATTGCTTTCGCTGTTTTTTTAACTCCATTTTTTTTATCAGCTGACCGTGCCATTTGCTTTTGCCTTATATAAGCCATGTGAAACTTTATATTCTAAAAATCTTGCGATCAGAACAGAAATTAATTTACTTGCACATACATGGAAACTCAGCTTCATGTCTAGGCGCGTTCGAAGGAACTGACAATTGAAGTTATAACAATCAGCAACCTCTAGATCCAACGCGCAAAGCGAGTGCCACCAGCCAATTAAAAAGTTTGAAGCAATCGTTGTAAAGAATAAAATACCTACAAGCAATGCATGTACATTTCAGATAAGTAGAACTAGCCCACAAAACAACGCTGGCGGAAAGTTGACCTAGAC